>JAISOO010000095.1 GCA_031275595.1 Spirochaetaceae bacterium
GGTTCCGGTTTTTATCCTTGCGGCCATAATTTTCAGCATGGACTTCGCGCTGATATCCGCCGGCTGTTCCAAATCCAGATTACGAATAACGATGGATGAAGAAAACTCCCTTGCCTTCATCGCGAAATCCGAAGCGGGCCGCGCGTGGATGCCGAGTTTATTGGTCATCTGTACAATCACCCTATACATCGCCCGCCCTGGTCCAATGCTTCCCCATTGGTTTTGATACACCGTTGATACCAGTAAAAAGAATCTTTCCTGCTGCGCCGGAGGGTTCCAAGCCCTTCATCATCTCTGTCTACATAGATAAGGCCATACCGTTTTTTCATCTCCCCGGTGGAGGCGCTTACCAGATCAATGCAGCCCCAAACCGTGTAGCCAAGACATTCTACCCCGTCCTTGACAACGGCGTCCCTCATGGCCGCGATATGGCGGCGCAGATACTCGATGCGGTAGGGGTCGTGAACGGAACCGTCATCTTCCATCGTGTCCTGCGCGCCGAGTCCGTTTTCTACGACAAAGACCGGTATGCCCTATCGGTCGTAGAGACTGTTCATCGCCAGGCGAAGGCCTATTGGATCTATCGCCCATCCCCATTCACTCTCCCTCAAATACGGATTCTTGACCGCGTTCAGCATATTGCCGCCCGTGAACCGCGCCTCTCTGCGCGTTGTGGCCACATTGCTGTTATAATAGCTGAAGCCGATAAAGTCCACTGTCCCGTTTTTCAGAATCTCTGCGTCCCCGGCTTCCTGATCCGGTACGGCGCCTTTCACCGCCAGCATATTGACCGCCTTTCGGGAATATGCGCCCCGGACCTCCCAGGGCTTTTTCCTCAAATATAGTACCTATCGGCGCGGCGACTATCCGGTTGCGGGATACCATGGAATTTATCCTGATGGGGCTGAACAGCCGTGGAAAATTCATGCCGGAATTTCATCACCCTTAGAATTTTCCTCCTCAACGGAAATTTGCCGGTCCACCATTTTGAAGAAGGGGAACCAGATAAGGGTGGTTACGGCGATAAGGACCGCCTGCAGCAGGGCCGTCTGCCAGCCCTGGGCCAGGAACCCCGATACTATCTGCGGCATCGTCCAGTTTACTCCGGTGCCGGTAAGGCGTGGCACGATGCCCAGGGCGATGGCGAAATAGCTGAGGGAGGTACACACGATGGGGGAGAGGACATAGGGTATGAAGAGCAGCGGGTTAAGCATGATGGGGACGCCAGAACACCTGGCTGACTTCCTTTTCCATATCCTCTCTTCTGGGCATATCCATGCGCAGCGTTAAAACGTATATAAGCGATATCAATGCCGCCTATCCCGGACTCATTGTTTCTTCCCGCAACGGCTTTCTTGTTGAGGACAAAAGAAGGCTTGCAAAAATTTTGCAGACGGCAAAATCCGGCGTTTTACGGCAGCAGGGTATCGAGGATCGGAAAAAATACATCCTCCGAAAACTGCTGCTTGAACAGGAACAGTACGATCTGGATATGCTTGCGGATGACCTGGCCATTTCTCCGGTTACGCTGATGAAAGAACTCTCCGGCCTGAACGGCGAACTTTCCGAATATGAATTGTCCCTTAAAACCAGAAACAATATGGTAAGTATCACCGGGCCGGAAGCCAATAAAAAAAGATGATAAGCAAGCTGATATACGAGGATGCCAGCGAATCCTTTTTAAGCATCCGGCTGATACAGGATTACCTGCCCCGCTACGATCTCGCGGAACTGCGGAAAATTGCATTCTCTTGCCTGCGGAAGCATCATTATTTTATAGACGATTTTTCCATGATGAACCTATTCCAACATCGCCATGCCCCATCCCCTGGAGATGTGTGCCTTCACCTCCGTTGTCGGAGTATCCCTGCATCCCCACGGCATTACCTGGAACAGCACCAGGGTAAACATTGTTTTCCTGCTGGCCATCAACAGCCGGGATCGCCTTTTTTTCAAGGATGAGGCTTTCCCAAAACTTCAGTTTTTGGGAAAGCAGCCTTAGATTTAGAGGAAAAAGCGGGCTTTAGACCGCTTTTTCAAGAGCATTTCCTAAAACCAACCGGGTTTTGGGAAATGCTCGGACATATTTGATTTTATTACCGAAATTATCTCTGACGAACACAACCTGAAGATCATTTTGGAGGCAAAAACCTTCGACACGTTTATCGACCTCCTCGTTTCCTTCGCGAAATAGGCCTGTCCGGAAACAGAAGCCCCACCGGCTTAAATCACCGCGCCGGGGTAGAGGACCGCGTTTTTGGGGATCACGATGATACCGTCCACGATGTAGTAATGGCCGTAGTTGCCGTCGATCCGGGGGATGGCGTCTACCCCGATACGGCTGCCCTCGCCGATACAGGCGTTTTTGTCGATGATCGCCCCTTTAACAATGGCCCCCCGGCCTATGCCTATGTTGGGGACCCGGGCTTCGGCGTTCTGCTGCTTCTGGACCTCCGATTCATAATAATCCGCCCCCATACAAATAACCCCGTTGAGGCTTGCCCCGGACTCGATGATGGTCCTGACCCCGACAATGGAATTGGTGATCGAGGCATTGGTGATGATGCAGCCCTCGGCTGCTATGGACTGGTTCATATTGCTAAAATTCATCTTTGAGGGGGGAAGGTTCCGCATATGGGTATAGATGGGGTTTTCCTCATCATAAAAATCGAATTTGGGACGCAGGGTGGTAAGGTCCAGGTTTGCCTCGTAAAAGCTCCGAATCGTTCCAATATCTTCCCAATAACCGTCAAAAAGATAGGCGTTCACCTTGAGCTTGTTGATGGCCATGGGAATAATCTCCTTGCCGAAATCGGTGAGTTCATTGGCGAGGCAATTCTCCATGGCGTCGGCGTTAAACACATAGATCCCCATGGAACCTAAATATTCATCCCCCTTGCCGGTTTTATCCTGCCGCAGCTCGGAAGGGATCTTAAAGTCGGAAATATCCTTGACGGGCCCGGGTTTCTCCAGAAATTCGGTGATCTCATTGTTTTTATTCGCCTTGAGGATCCCCAACTGACTCGCCTCTTCCCTGCCCACGGCGGTGGCGGCAATGGTAATCGCCGCCCCGGAATCCTGGTGTTTTTCCAGGAGCTCCTTCAGATCCATGCGGTAGAGCTGATCCCCGGAGAGGATGATGTAATACTTGGGGTTTTGGGTTCTGAAGTGGATGAAATTTTTCCGTACCGCGTCGGCGGTGCCCTCGTACCACCCGGAATGTTCAAAGGTCTGTTCCGCCGCAAGAATTTCCACAAAACCCCTGGTAAAGGAATCAAATACGTAGGTTTGGGACAAATGCAGATGGAGGGACGCGGAATTAAACTGGGTAAGGATGTATATCTGCCTAAAATCAGCGTTAATACAATTTGAAATGGGAATATCCACCAGACGGAATCTTCCCCCAAAAGGAACAGCCGGTTTTGCCCTGGATTGGGTCAAGGGGAATAAGCGGGTCCCTTTTCCTCCTCCAAGCACAATAGACAAAACTTCGGACATATGTTACCTCCTCATGGCTCTGTTTTTTGAAATTGAAGCTTGTTCCAAAACGCGGATCAGCCTTGAACAAACTCCGGGAAAACCCCGTAAGTCCCGTTTAAGCCGGTACGATTTTTAATCTGAGCCGGTTCTCAAGCCCGATTGCCTTGAAACAGCCGCGGATATTCATCCTTTTCCAGTATAAATCCTTTTTTCCAATCTGTCGATACTTTACCTTTGTTCTTTCTTATTGATAGAATAAATTTTATGGATAACGCCCTTGTATTGGAAAAAATCCTGCGGGATCCGGCCTTTGCCCCCTACATCGTCGAGGAGCGGGTCCTGGAAGCCTCCGGCGGCGAGACGGTCCCCTTTCCGCCGGAGCTGAACGGCGCCATCGCCGGGGCCCTGCGGCAGCGGGGGATTGAGGGGATCTATACCCATCAGGGGGAGGTCTGGGAACAGGCGCGCCGGGGCCGGAACGTGGTGGTGGTTACCCCTACCGCCTCGGGGAAAACCCTCTGCTACAACCTGCCGGTACTCCAGACCCTGTTGGCCGATGAAAAGGCCCGGGCCCTTTACCTCTTCCCCACCAAGGCCCTCTCCCAGGATCAGCAGGCGGAACTCAACGAAATCGTCCCCCTGCTCCAGGGAGGGGGAAAGCCTTCCCCCTGCGGCGCACCAGGTTGCGCCGCACCCCCTTCTCCGGGGGCTCCGCCCCCAAGCCCCCGGCCTGTGCCGGTTAAAGTCTCAACCTACGACGGGGATACCCCGGATTCCCTTCGGGTCGCCGCCCGGGACGGGGGGCGGATCATCATCTCCAACCCCGACATGCTCCATGGGGGGATTCTCCCTAACCATCCCAAATGGATAAAGTTTTTTTCCGGGCTCAGATACGTGGTTATCGATGAAGCCCACGCCTACCGGGGGGTCCTGGGGAGCCACGTGGCGGATGTGATCCGCCGGCTCCGGCGGGTGGCGGCCTTTTACGGCGCGGCCCCCCAATTCATCCTCTGTTCCGCCACCATCGCCAACCCCCGGGAGCTGGCGGAAACCCTGATCGGCGCCGGGGTAACCCTGGTCGACAAAAACGGCGCCCCCCGGGGGGAAAAGCGGGTGATCCTCTACAATCCGCCTTTAGTGGACGCGGTCCAGGGGATCCGCCGTTCGGTGGTTACCGAAAGCCGGCGGTGGATGCTGGCCTTTCTCAAGGCGGGGATCAAGACCATCCTTTTCGCCCACTCCCGGATAAAGGCCGAGGTGGCGGCCTCATACGTCAACGAGGACCTGGCCAACCTCTACACCGATAATTCCCGGATCCGGGTGGAAGCATACCGGGGGGGGCTGCTTCCCAATGAGCGGCGGGAAATAGAGCGGGGCCTTCGGGAGGGGACCATCCGGGGAGTGGTGTCCTCCAACGCCCTGGAACTGGGCATAGAGATCGGCGGTCTTGACGCCTCGGTGGTGGCGGGTTTCCCCGGCTCCTTCAATTCCTTCTGGCAGCAGTCGGGCCGGGCGGGAAGGCGGGGGGGCGTTTCGGTTTCGGTCTTTGTGGCCTCCGCCTCCCCCCTGGATCAGTTCATTATGAACGATCCGGAATGGTTTTTCAGAAAAAGCGCCGAGGAGGCCCGGCTGGACCCGGATAACCCCTATATCCTCACGGATCACGTAAAATGCGCGGCCTTCGAGCTGCCCTTTCGGGACGAGGTGATGGAAAAGGGGGAAGAACCCTTCGGGAAAGGGGCCGCCGAGGTACTGGCCTATCTGGAGGAAGAGGGCATTGTCCGGCATACCGGGGGCAGCGGTCCCGGGGGGGGGCGCTGGCACTGGGCGGACCGGTCTTTTCCCGCGGAGGGGATCAGCCTCAGGTCCGCCACGGCGGACAACGTGGTGATTGTGGACACCACCAAGGGCCGGAACGTGGTGATTGGGGAGATGGACCGTCCCAGCGCCAAGGAGCTGATCTTCGAAAACGCGGTCTACCTCCACCGGGGCCGGCAGTACCTGGTACAATCCCTGGACATCGAGAACCGGAAGTGCCTGGTGGCCGAAGCCGAGGTAAACTATTTTACCGACGGACTGGTGAAAACCGATATCAAAGTTTTAACCGAGGACGAGGCCTTTCGATACGGGGAAGCGGCCCGGGGCATGGTCGGCGATGTCCTCGTCCGGTCCCAGGCGGCGAAATTCAAGAAGATCCGCTTCCACACCCACGAAAATATCGGTTACGGCGACATCCGCCTCCCCGAGGAGGAGATGCAGACCCGGGCTCTGGCGCTGCTTTTCGGTCCCGAATCCGCCGGGGGAAAAGCCCTGGCGGAATTCGGCGAGGAAGAAGCCGGTTCGGCCCTGGCCGGGGCGGGGACCCTGATAAAAAACATTGCCCCGGTGTTTCTCCTCTGCGATCCCCGGGATATCGGCATGGCGGAACGGGTCCGGGACCCCCATTTCGGCATCCCCGCCCTGTACATCTACGACAAGTACCCCGGCGGCACCGGTTTGGCGGAGGCCCTGGCCCGGCGGGCGGAGGATCTGTTCCGGTCGATCCGCGCGGCGGTGGACCGCTGTCCCTGTAAATCCGGCTGCCCCTCCTGTGTAGGTCCCGGAGGAAACAAGGCGGGGACCCTCTGTTTCCTGGACGTCCTGGGCTGACCGATGGGACAGAACCTGCGGGCCCGGCTGCAGCGGATCCGGAACACCCCCTTCCCCAAGGCCGAGCCGCCCCCGCGGAGAGCAGAGACCCTGTCCCTGGGTCCGGAGTGGCAGGAGGCGGGTTATCAAACCCTCAAGCGGACGGAGGTGCTGGATCTGCCCCTCTCCGTGGATTTTCCCCTGCCCCGGTCCCTGCCGATCCTGATCCCCGATCTCCTCCGCTATCCTCCGGAGGGGGTGCTCCCCGGCCCGGAGGATATGGTTTTTTTCGACCTGGAAACTACAGGCATTTCCCGGGGGGCCGGTACGGCGGCCTTCCTTGCCGCCTTCGGCCGTTTTGTATCCTCCGGGCCGCCGCCTCTCCGGCTCCGGCTGGATCAGTACCTGCTTCTGGACTATCCCGGGGAGGGGGATTTTCTTCAGGCCCTGCTTCCGGAGTTCGGGCCCTGCCCGAAGCCGCCCCTGGTCATCACCTACAACGGCAAGACCTTTGATTCCCAGATCCTCGCAAGCCGGTGCGTCATGATGGGGATCCGGCCTCCGGCTTATTATCAGGGGGATCTCCTCCACCCCGCCCGCCGGCTCTGGAAGGGGATCCTGCCCTCCTGCTCCCAGGGGGAGATTGAAACCGCCGTGCTGGGCCTGGACCGTACCGGGGATGTTAGCGGCGCCCTGGCCCCGGACATATGGTTTTCCTTCCTGAAATCCGCCGATCCCCGGCCCTTGCTGGAGATTTGCGGCCATAACCGGCGGGACATCCTGGGGCTGGCGGGTCTTTTTTCGGCCCTGGTTCGGATTGCCGAAGATCCCCTCCCTGCGCGGGCTATATTCCGCTATGATATTGAAGCCCTGGCCCTGCGGTGGCGGGAATTCCTGGCAAAAATCCGGAACCGGGATTTCGGGGGGGCCGCCCTTGAGACAGGCCGGAAGCTCCTGGCCGCCGCCGCCGAGGAGCACCCCCGGGCAGCCCTGGTTTTTGCCCAGGATCTCTTGCGGCAAGGCAGCGGCGGGGAGGGCCGGCGGAGGCTCCTGGGGATAGCCCGGGGGAAGTACGGCGATCCTTTCCGGGCTGCCGCATACCGGGCTTTGGCCGTGGACGCCGAGTGGCGGCGGAAGGTCCCCGGGGAAGCCCTCGCCCTGGTAGAGGAAGCCCTGGCCCTGACGGATGCCGGGGAAGGGCAGCGGAGGGATTTTCTCCGCCGGGGGGAACGGCTCCGCCGGCAGCTTGGCCGGAAAACCCGGGGGTAAGGGATATGGAAAAGGACATCGCCATACGGGTAATGACCAGGGAGGATTACCCCGCCGTGTATAAGCTCTGGAAAGCGGTCCCCGGTATAGGGCTGCGGAGTCTGGACGATACGGAACAGGGGATAGCCCGTTTTTTGGCGCGGAATCCCGGCGCCTGTTTTGTCGCGGAGGCCGCCGGGGAAGTGGCCGGGGCGGTCTTATGCGGTTATGACGGCCGCCGGGCTTATATCTACCATACCGCGGTACGGAAGGAATACCGGCGCCGGGGTATCGGGAGGGCCCTGGTCCAGGCGGTAGAAGCCGCCGTGGCCGGGGCGGGAATCACCAAAATCGCCCTGGCAGCCTATAAAACCAACGAGGCGGGGAACCGCTTTTGGGAAAAAGCCGGATTTTTGCCCCGGGAAGACCTGGTCTACCGGGATAAAAGCATCAACCGGGAAAACCGGTAGAAAAGGGCACGTTTTTTTGTTATTTTGTGTTCCGGAGACTTGACATTTTTTTTGATTACAGGATAAGTTATAAAACATCAGATAAGCGAGGCTTTCCCAAAACTTCAGTTTTTGGGAAAGCAACCATAGATTTATGGGAAAAAGCGGGCTTTAGACCGCTTTTTCAAGAGCATTTCCGAAAACCAACCGGGTTTTGGGAAATGCTCAAGCGTTTGTTTGCCACCTTAGCTCAGTTGGTAGAGCAAAGGACTGAAAATCCTTGTGTCTAGAGTTCGATTCTCTGAGGTGGCATTAGTTTTTTAGGCCCGGACGGCTGTTTCGGGGCAGGCGGTTTTAACGCACATCGTTGGCAGTTGGGCTGTATAATGAATTAAGCCCGAAGGAAAAGGGCGTTCATTAACACTCAAAATTGTAAGGAAGCACTGTAAGAAAACCTTGTATAGGTGCGGTGTGTCTTGCGTGCTTGCTTATGAGGAGGAGTGTATGGACGTACTGGACCAGCGGGTATATATATATCCACGAAACGGTGTTTATCAGGCACAGTTTATTAACCCAATACCCAAAAAATGTCTTACTGCCCGTTCAACCGGAAAAGGAAACGGGATGAGGCGCTAGTTGTTGTTTATGACTGGATTTCCCCGCACTAAAGCTCCCCCGCAAGCCGGAGAATGAACCAGGATGAAGCTACAGTTCGAGGATGCGGAGTTTCACAGGGGAGGATGCGGTATATTGACATTCAGACCGACTCCGCTTACACTTTTTTTGGGCGTTTTTTTATGGCGGCCGATCCCAAAACAAGGCGGGTTTGGGGATTGTTCCCTGGAAAAAAACTTACTAAATACGTATTATTTATGAGAATACACCGGCGTTATGTTTTGGTGAAAGGGGGCGGCGATCGCTCAGGAATTATTACGTTTGGAGAAAATTGAGAAGCGATTCGGCGGGGTGGAAGTCCTGCGGGGGCTCGATCTTTTTGTAAATGCCGGCGAGTTTATTACCCTGCTGGGATCTTCGGGGTGCGGTAAAACCACCACCCTCAGGATCATCGCGGGACTTGAACAGGCCGACAGGGGCCGGGTGTTCCTCGCGGGGGAGGATGTGACCGATCTGGAGCCGAACAGGCGGGATGTGAATATGGTTTTTCAAAACTATGCCCTGTTTCCCCATATGAACGTCGAGATGAATATTTCCTACAGCCTCAGGCTGAAGCGCCGGTCCAGGGGGGAAATAAAAAAGGCCGTGGGGGACGCCCTGGAACTGGTACAGCTTGCGGGGTATGAGCGGCGGATGCCCCATGAGCTTTCCGGAGGGCAGCGCCAGCGGGTTGCCGTGGCCCGGGCGGTGGTGAACCGGCCCAAGGTACTGCTCCTGGACGAACCCCTGGGCGCTTTGGATCTGCAGCTCCGCCGCCAGATGCAGGTGGAATTAAAGGGGCTTCAAAAACAGTTGGGGATTACTTTCATCTATATAACCCATGATCAGGAGGAAGCCTTGAATATGTCGGACCGGATCGCGGTGATGCGGAACGGCCGTTTTGAACAGATCGGTTCCGCCGCGGAGGTCTACGACTATCCCAAAACGGGTTTTGTCGCCCGGTTTGTGGGAAACGCGAACATATTAACGGGAACCGTCGTTTCCCGGAAACCCGCGGCGGCGGGAAAGGAGATCCTCACCTTTGAACACCCCGCGGGCCGCGGGGGGGTTGCGGTTTCCCCGGACGGCTCCCCTGACGGGCAGGAGATCGCGGTGGCGGTCCGCAGCGAGTATATCGAACTGCGGCCGGCGGACGGTTCCTCCGCCGGGCCGGAGGGGCTTGCGGCGAGGATCACCGGGAAAAGTTTTGCCGGGGGCCAGCTTCGGATCACCGCGGTCCTCCGGGGAGGGGGGGAGGTTACCGCCAGCAGACACGGTATCGATTCCCAACTGGGGATAGGACAGGAGGTACGGGTGGACTGGCCTCCGGATCGGGCGGTTCCGGTAGATGAGGGGCTCCCCCATGGGTAGGGACTTCAAAACCCCGGCCCTGTCCCGGCAGCGGCTTACCCGGGTCGAGTCGCTCGCGGTATTGCCCCTGTACCTCTTCACCCTGGTTTTTGTCCTGGGGCCCCTGATCTATATGCTGATATTGAGTTTTATGACCCGTTCCGGCGCCTGGGGGGTGGCGGCGGTATTTACCCTGCGGAATTACCGGCGGATCTTTGAACCCATTTACGTGGAAACCTTTGTGCAGTCCATGAAGCTGGCCCTGCTCAGCACCTTCCTGGTGATCCTCATCGGGTACCCCTTCGGTTACTATATGGCCCGTCTGGGCGGAAAATGGCGGAACCGGCTCATGCTGCTCCTGATTATCCCCTTTTGGACCAGCTCTTTGATGCGCCTTTACGGCTGGATCATCGTATTCCGGGCGAACGGGGTGTTGGACTCCGCCCTGCTGGCCCTGGGGCTCACCGGGGAGCCCTTAAAATTGCTCTACACCTATCCCGCGGTGGTAACCGGGATGATCTACGCCCTCTCTCCCTTTATGATCTATTCGGTGTATACCAGCGCGGAAAAGCTGGACTGGAGCCTGGTCGAAGCCGCCCGGGACCTGGGGGCCTCCCCGCTCCAGGCCTTTTGTACCGTCAGTTTCCCCCTCACCATGCCGGGGCTTTTTTCCGGGGTGGTCCTTACCTTTATTCCCTCCATGGGCCTTTATTTCGTCGCCGACATCCTGGGGGGAAACAAGGTGGTGCTGGTGGGGAACCTGATCCAGGAACAGCTGATGAAGGCCCACGACTGGCCCTTTGCCGCTTCCTTGAGCGTGGTACTGATGGCGATGACCAGTCTTTCCCTCTATTTGTACCGCCGGCTTACCCGGTCCGGGGAACTGGAGGGACTGGTATGAAAAAACGCCGCCGGTTCTCCAATCTTTACCTCCTGCTGGTTCTGATCCTGATGTATGTCCCCATTTTGCTGGTCATCGTTTATTCCTTTAATGCCGGCCGCCTGAGTTCGGTTTGGGACGGGTTTTCCCTCCGGTGGTACCGGGAACTTTTCAGGGACCGGTCCATGTTTCAGGCCCTGCGGAACAGTGTGGTCCTGGGCCTCCTCAGCAGTTCTGCCGCCGCCCTCATCGGTACCCTGGCCGCGGCGGGGATGTCCCGGGTCATGCCTCCGGGGGCCAGGGTGATGGAGTACCTCTCGATCCTTCCCATTATGGTTCCTGAAATTATCCTGGGCATGGTGTTTCTCGTCTTTTTTTCCCTCCTCGCCCTTCCCTTTGGAATGGTTACCCTGGTCATCGCCCATACCGCCATCTGCGTTCCCTATACCTATCTCTTGGTAAAGGCCCGGATCGTGGGAATGGATAAAAGTTATGTGGAAGCCGCCAAGGACCTGGGGGCCGGCGAGACCCGGGCCTTCTACGATATTACCCTCCCCCTGATCCTGCCCGCCATTGTTTCGGGGATGCTCATTTCCTTTGCCATGAGTTTTGACGATGTGATCATCAGCGTCTTTGTTACCGGGGTGCATACCAACACCCTGCCGATAAAAATTTATTCCCAGATAAAAACCGGGGTTACCCCTAAAACCAACGCTTTGTGTACCCTGCTGTTTGCCGCCACCGTGGTCCTGGGTACCTGTTCAGCGCTTGTTGCCCGGTCCCTTAACGGCGACCGAGGCATAAAAAAAACATAGGAGAAATCACATGAAAAACAGATTCCTTTTGATTGCCCTTGCCATCCTCTTCCCGGCCATGGTAAACGCCGGGGGTTCCTGGGCCAGGGACGCCAAAAAGCAGCTTACCCTTTTTACCTGGGAAGCGATGTTCCCCCAGGAGATCCTCGACGGCTTTGAGGCGGAGACCGGCATTACCATCAATTATGTCAATTTTGATTACGACGAGACCATGCTCACCCGGCTTGAGGCCGCAGGGGGCGGGGACTACGACCTGGTAATCGCCGACGACTACATCATCGAAACCGCGATTGCCCAGGGGCTGGTGCAAAAACTCGATAAGAGCCGCCTTTCGAACTACCGCAATATCAATCCCATCTACCAGAAGCAGTTTTACGATCCCGCCGACGAGTATACCGTACCCTACGGCGCCGGGGTACAAACCATCGTATACGACCCCAGCCGGGTGAAGATCCCTATTTCGGGCTATACGGACCTTTGGAACCCCGCCCTGGCGGACAGCGTGGGGCTCATTGAAAATTACCGGGTTATCAACGGCATGGCCCTCAAGGTATTGGGCCAAAGTTATAATACCGGGGATATTGGAACGATCCGTTCCGCCGGGGATCGGCTCGTCAGCCTGGCCCCTAATATCCGCCTTATCCGGGACGACAACCTCCAGGACGAACTCCTCGCGGGGGAGATATCCACGGCGGTGATGTACACCTCCCAGGTAACCATGGCAAAAATGGAAAACCCCGATCTCAAGGTGGTGTTCCCCAAGGAAGGGATCGGCTTCGGCATCATGGCGGGTTTTATCCCCAGCAAGGCCCCAAATCCTGACGCGGCCTACGCCTTCCTCAACTACATCCTGGACGCCCGGCGGGGGGCGCAGTGCTTTGAATTCCTGGGGTATTACAGTACCTATTCCGCCTCCGACCCCTACATCAGTGGGGAATACAAGGAATTCCTTACCCTGCCTGAGGGGTTTAATGTCAATATGGAGATGATCGAAAACATCAGCCCCGAGGCGGACGAAGAACACACCCGGATATGGACCGTCTTTAAGGCCGCGGCGGGGCGGTAAAGGGCGCTACCCATAGGGCTTCGCCGATTTCTTTTGAAACCTGACGCATTTTATCCCCGGGATTGCGGGTTTGGTCTGTCCAGGTTTCAAGGGGAATCGGAAGGCCGTCGTTTTGTGTCTTCCCGGGGAAGTTCCCGAAAAAAGTAATTTTTTCCCCGGTTGACAGATACCGCGGTTTGGGAGAGACTAACTGATGTCATTTCAAATAGAAACCCAAGGGGTTTTTACTTTAAGGAGGAACCATGAAAAAGTTATGTTTAGTCGTGATGGCCGCCCTGCTTTGCGGCGCGTTGATCCTTGCCGGATGCAGTAAGCAGGAGGCTCCCGCCGGTTCTGAGGGCGACGCCCAGGCCGCGGCATCCCAGGCCGCCTACCACATCGGTATCGTGACCGGTACGGTCTCCCAATCCGAGGACGATCTGCGGGGCGCGGAAGAGCTGATCCGCCGGTACGGCAGGGTCGCCGAGGGCGGTATAATCCAGCATGTTACCTATCCGGATAACTTTATGGATCAGCAGGAAACGGTGATCACCCAGATCAGTACTATGGCGGATGACCCCCTGATGAAGGCGGTTATTGTGAACCAAGCCATTCCGGGTACCACCGAAGCCTTTAAGCGGATCCGGGCGCGCAGGCCCGATATCTTACTCCTTTCTGCTGAGCCCCACGAAGATCCCCTGGTCATCTCCCAAGCTGCGGACCTGAGTGTCCAGAACGACTTTGTATCCCGGGGGTATACTATTATCTGGGCCGCCAAACAGCTCGGCGCGGACACCTTTGTCCACATTTCCTTTCCCCGGCACATGAGTTACGAATCCGCCTCCAGGCGCTGGCCCATTTTTCAGGCTGCTGCCCAGGATATGGGGATGAAGGTTGCCTTTGAAACCGCTCCGGACCCGACATCCGACATTGGTATGGCCGGCGCCCAGCAATACATCCTGGAAGCGGTCCCCCAGTGGGTGGAACGTTACGGAAAAAATGCCGCCTACTACTGTACCAACGACGGCGAAACCGAGCCCCTCATCAGGCAGCTTCTAGCCTACGGAGGGATCTTTGTGGAGCCGGATCTCCCCTCCCCTCTGATGGGTTATCCCGGGGCACTGGGCATTGACCTCTCTGCGGAAGCGGGAAATTTTCCCGCCATCCTCAAAAAGGTTGAAGAAGCGGTAATTGCCAAGGGCGGAGCGGGCAGGTTTGGTACCTG
>JAISOO010000163.1 GCA_031275595.1 Spirochaetaceae bacterium
CGCTTCGCGCATAAAAACCTAAAAAATCGACTGAAAGGAGATTTTTTACCCTGCAAACTGCCAAAGGACGCCCGATAATCGTGGTTTTTACGGATTTTTTCAACGAAAAAACCGTAAAAACCTACAAGTGCAACAGGCTCCTAGTACAAGCGCTTTTTGGAAAAACACGGCGACGCCTTCGACTGTATGGCTGTAAACAGTGTGAAAAACTCTGTCCCCGGCATCTTGGCATTGGAATATGTGAAAGATGCGGCCGGTTTTTTTTAGGCGATTCAATTTTTTCAGAAAAACTTAAGCAAAACCGCGATCCCGCGCCGGCTCTATCATACCCATTCGGATATTTCTTTCTTTGACCGGCCGTACCGTATTCCAAAAACAACCCCCCTCCGGTTGCAGTACCTGCAAAACGGTTTCGGCCCGGCTAAAAATTCGTATATTTCATCGACCCTTTTTACGGCCCCTAATTCCAGGACATCCTCCGCTGTTACCCGCAGCCGCGTGTTAAAATATATTTATTAAAATGTTCGATTCCCGCTATGGTATTACACGGGTAGATATACCCGTTTTTCATGGTGATACAGCGGTTCACCTGGGTACATATATTAAAACTTTCGCTTAAGGACCGCGCGCCCTCCACGTCCAGGGGATATTTCCACATCGATTTTACCGGCACATTGCTCCCCCCGACATAATCAAACTTGACCTTGAACGCCGCCGCCAGTTCCCGTATCCTCCCGGTGTCAAGTTTGATGGGGTAGCGGGACAGACTGACCGCCACGTTGTTCCGCTTGCAGTTTATCCAAAACGCCTCCGGCATCTTTAATAACAGCAGACCGTTCGTCATAAAACTTATTTCTGTTTCCGGGAAATATTCCCGGGCTATATCAAATATTTCCAAAATCCGGGGATGTAAAAGCGGTTCCCCGCCGGTAACGTAGAACGACTCCAGTTTTCCCCCGGTTAACGACGACAATTTGGCCATATCGTTTTTATACGATTCAATATCCAAAAATTCTTCTTTTGCGATGGGGCTGAAGGCGGTACAACACGCGCAATTAAGGTTGCAGTGCTGGACGGCGTACACGCCCATAACCAACGATGTCCGTAAGGCATGATTATGCCGGGCGTTGAACTTAAGACCCAGCAGGGCCAGCCGCCTGAAAAGCCCGGAATTTTCAGGCACGATTGTTACAATTCTGTTTCGAATTTCCCTTAAAATCCCGGGAATATAGGTTTCCGCCATCCCGCGCCCCCTTTTGACACATGATGTATAAAAAACCATACATCAAATTTATGTCTAAAAGACATGGTAAACGAATATTATAATTATGTCAAAGGGACAGTTGCCCAGCAGAGTTTTTTCCTGTCCATTAGACCGTAACGATGACCCTGCAGGAAACTTTTATTTTGAACCTGAAAAAATTCCGCAAAATAAGGGGAATTTCACAAATGACGCTCGCCGAATTATGCGGCACCAGCGGGAACTATATCGGCGAGATTGAAATGGGAAGACGCATCCCCTCCTTTGATAAGATTGAAAAAATCGCCTCCGCGCTGCAAATCGCCGTTTATCAGCTGTTCATAGAGGAATCCGCCAAGACGGACGGAGAGCGGGACATGAAAACAAAGGATTATCTTAGCGAACTTCCGGGGAATGTAAAAAACGAAGTCGTATCCCATATCCTGGCGGCTATACGAACGAACGTCCTTGAATCACTCGATCCGGGAAATTATTAGCCCCTGTTGACCGCCGCGTCCCCTTTTCCGGGAACGGTTTTTAACCGGATCTCTCTATGTTTATGGGGGGGAAGCCTCCCCCCTCGCTGCGAACTCCTCGTGTCAAACCCCGCGGGTTTGCCCCTGCGGTGTTCTCCGCTACCCCCCTCTATGGGGCGGTCGTCCGGGCACGCGCCGTGTTCCCCCGGGCCCGGCGGCTCTGCGGCGCGGGCCTCCGCCGCCCCCGGGCGCAATTGACAGGAACCGGCTTTCCCGCTATCCTGGCCCGGTCCCGTTTCAAAAACGGCATGGCGGCGTAGCTCAGTTGGTAGAGCATGCGGCTCATATCCGCAGTGTCATAGGTTCAATCCCTATCGCCGCTAAACCCATTAGGTTTTTCTTTCAGCCAAACCCGGACTAATCCCTTACGTTGACAGACAGGGTCCCGCAAGCTAAAGTGGCTTATGCCGGGATAAAAGAGGCTTAACATGGCGGAAACTTCTTACCAGGACTTCAACCTGGATCAGTATATCAGAAAGGTTCCCAATTTTCCCAAAGAGGGGATTCTCTTTTACGACATTACCAGCGTCCTGTGCCGGCCGGAGGCCTTCCAATATTGCATCAGGGCCATGGCGGATCGTTACCAGGGCCGGAACATTGACGCCGTGGCCGCCATCGAGGCCAGGGGTTTCCTCTTTGCCGCTCCCTTCGCCGAACGCATGGGAATCCCCCTGGTCCTGGTCCGTAAGAAGGGGAAACTCCCCGGCGAAACCCGGTCTATCAAATACCAGCTTGAATACGGCCAGGCCGAAGTTGAAATTCACAGCGCCGACATTAAACCGGGCATGAAGGTCCTCCTCACCGATGATCTGGTGGCCACCGGGGGTACGCTGCGGGCCGCCCGGGAGCTTATTACCGGCGGCGGCGCCGTGGTCCCGGAGATCTTCGGCGTCATCGGCCTTCCCTTCCTGGGTTACGAGAAGGTCCTGCTTCCCACCCCCGTCCACACCCTTATCCAGTACCACGGCGAATAAGGCCCCCCGGCAAGGCCGTTCGCCCGCTTGACAAGAACCGGCGTATCCAATAGATTTTCTTCGTAAAATCATGGCGGTCCTGCCTTTTAGGCCGGCGCCTTGCGGAACGGTCCCCGGTTGTGTAATGGTAGCACGGCAGACTCTGGATCTGCTTGTGGGGGTTCGAATCCTCCCTGGGGAAAACGGCATCATCAGGCCCCTTCGTCTATCGGTTAGGACGTGAGATTCTCAATCTCAAAAGAGGGGTTCAACTCCCCTAGGGGCTAACGCGGCTCCGGTAACATGAATCCAGCCGGCGCTATAAAATTCCGGATAAAGGCTTAAACGCGGCGCTGTTTCCCTGTTACCATGACCGGTGGAAATTGTTACTATCCCATTATGATGATACGGCGAAGGGGATTTCCCCTTATCCTTGCGGTTCTTGCCCTGGGGCTTGGCTCCTGCGGAGCCTCTATCTCCGGCAGGCTGGAGAAAGGAGGGGCCGGGGATTTTAATGTCTCCGCCTCCCTGGCTCCGGCGCTTACCGGCAAAATCCGGGATTTCCTGGCCCTTTCCCAGGGGAATTCCGAAGGCGGGGAACTCCTGATCAATGCCCCGGCCATTGCCTTTTCCATGTCCCAGGCGCCGGGAGTGGCCCAGGCCGGTTTCCGCAATACCGGGCCCGCCTCCCTGGAGGGGCCGGTAAAGATCACCAGCATCGGGGATTTCCTTGCCCCCTCGGGCAAGGCGGGGTTCATCAGCTTTCAGGAGAATCCCGGGGGCGGCGGCCGGGCGGCTATCACCATAAACCGGGAAACCGCCCCGGATATGCTGGCCCTCATATCGGCCGATGTCACCTATAACCTCATGCTTCTCTTTGCCCCCATTGCCACCGGGGACAATTTAAGCAAGGAGGAATATGTAACCCAGGTAAGGCTGATCCACGGTGAAGCGGTGGCCTCCGAGATCAGCGGGGCCCTTATCCGGGCCTCGGTGGAATTTCCCGGCCCCCTGGTTTCGGTCCGGGGGGGGGCCTTTTCCGGCAAAAAGGCCGAATTTACCATCCCCCTGGTGGATCTTTTGGTCCTGGAACAGCCCTTAAGTTATGAGGTGGTCTGGAAACAGGACCCCTGAAAAGCCGATTGCTTAAAACCCCGTCAGATTATAGAATAGTAATAGGGCCGTATCTAAGACCAAACGGGTTTTGGACGCGGCCCGGGGGTTTGTTGCGCTTCGCGCATATAAGCGTATAAATATCCATATCAATGAATATTTATACCTTATAAACTCCAAAAGCAGCCCATTTATCGCGGTTCTTGCATATTTATGCGAAAAACCATGTGCAACAGGCTGCCGGCATACTGTTTATATATGAATGGGGGGTTTTCATGGCAGCGGCGGATGCGGGGGATATGGTATTTCCCCAGGAATTGTCTTCTTTCATCGACGAATGGAAGGAAAAGCCCGGCAGTCTTATCATGATTCTGCATAAGACCCAGGAGACGTTTGGATATATCTCCCGTCAGGCGGCGGAAAGGCTGTCCTGGCTTACGGGAATTCCCTTGGCGCGGATCTATGGGGTTATCACTTTTTATCATTTTTTTAAAACCACCAAACCCGGTAAATACAAGGTCTCCGTATGCCTGGGGACCGCCTGCTACCTGAAGGGCGGCCAGGACCTGATCGAGGAGGCCCGGAACATCCTGGGTATCGGGCCGGGGGCCGTTACGGAAGACGGGCTTTTTTCGATCGATCCGGTTCGCTGTGTGGGCTGCTGCGGTCTGGCCCCGGTGATGACCGTGGGCAGCGATACCTATGGTAAACTTACCAAAGACCAGCTCCCGGAGATCATCGCCAAGTATCAAAATGCCTGACAGGCCAAAGGTCTCCGCTAAAAACCCGGAGGTTCCGTATCATGGAGTTTCCGCAGGAAACTCCGGAGTCAAAAACCCGGTGGTTCCATATCATGGAGTTTCCGCAGGAAACTCCGGAGTCAAAAACCCGGTGGTTCCGTATCATGGAGTTTCCGCAGGAAACTCCCAAGCTAAAAAACCGGTGGTTTTTTAGCAATGCACTTCACCCTGGCCGATCTGGTTACCGACATAACCCAGAACGGGGCGGAGTCCGGTGCGAGCCTGGTAGAACTTACGATCAACGAGATCAGGGGCGGGGAATTCCGTTTTACCGTCCGGGACAACGGCAAGGGGATGGGCGATGATGAGCTTAAGCGGGCGGTAGATCCCTTTGTGACCGATGGAATAAAGCACCCCCGCCGCAAGGTTGGCCTGGGGCTTCCCTTTCTTATCCAGACCGTCGAACAGTCCGGCGGGGGCTGGGACATCAAGTCCGAAAAGGGAAAGGGTACCACGGTGAGCGCCTGGTTCGATTCGGCCAATGTGGATATGCCCCCGGTGGGGGACATTCCCGGCATGTTCCGATCCGTCCTGATGTTTCAGGGGCCGGAGGAAATACGGATCACCCGGTCCCGTGGAGGGGAGGGGGGGGAAAGCTCCTACGAGCTGTGTAAGACGGAGATAAGCGAGGCCCTGGGGGGCCTTGACGACACGGGTTCGCTGGTATTGTTGGATCAGTACCTCCGTTCTCTGGAAGAAGATGAATGAGCCCGCGGTCCTGAACCGGGCCATACGGGTTCCGCGAAAAAATCAAGCGTAGAGGAGAGAGGGAATATGGCAAAGATGACTCTGGAAGAACTGCGAAAATTGCGGGATTCCAAAAAGACGGACCTGAGCAGGCGGGATGCGGAGGGTAAGGAAATTCAAGTTATCGTAGGCATGGGTACCTGCGGTATCGCCGCCGGCGCCAAGCTTACGTTGGATGCCTTTATTCAGTCCCTGGATAACCACAAGCTGGTAGATCAGGTGCTGGTCCGGCAAACCGGCTGCATGGGGCTTTGCCATTCGGAGCCCACCGTGGAAGTGGTGGTTCCCGGCATGCCGGCTGTTATCTACGGCAGGGTAGACGGAACCGTGGCCGATGAAATCGTAACCAAGCATATCCTGGGGAAACAGCTCCTGGACAATCATATTCTGGATCGCCCCGCCGCGGACATCATCGCATCCAGGTAAGGGGTACACCATGCCATACAGTCATTACATACTTACCTGCGGGGGGACCGCCTGCGAGTCCAACAAGGGAATCGAAATTTTCGAGCGGCTCAACGCCGAAGCGGAAAAACAGGGGGTCCGGGACCAGGTTCAGATCGTCAAAACCGGCTGTTTCGGTTTTTGTGAACGGGGACCCATCGTCAAAGTACTGCCGGAGGAATCCTTTTACGTTGATGTAAAACCCGAAGACGCCTGGGAGATCATCGCCGAGCAGATCATCAAAGGCCGGGAAGTCAAACGGCTCCTCTACAAAGACGATACGGAAAAGAAGTCCACCGTCGCGGTGGAGGATATCGGCTTCTACCAGAAGCAGTTCCGGGTGGTGCTGCGGAACTGCGGCGTCATCAACCCCGAAAATATCGACGAGTATATCGCTCGGGAAGGGTATACGGGCCTGGAGAAGGTCCTTTTTGAATGGACCCCCGAGCAGGTCATCGAGGAGATGAAGGCATCCGGCCTCCGGGGCCGGGGGGGCGCGGGTTTCCCCACCTGGCTTAAATGGGATCTGGCCCGCAAAGCCCAGGGGGATGTCAAATACGTGATCTGTAACGCCGACGAGGGGGACCCCGGGGCCTACATGGACCGGTCCACCATCGAAGGGGACCCCCACTCGGTTATCGAGGGGATGATCACCGCCGGCAAGGCCATCGGGGCCCACGAGGGTTTTGTGTATATCCGGGCGGAATACCCCCTGGCCATTGAACGGCTCCGCAGGGCCCTGGGCCAGGCAAGGGATTACGGCCTTATCGGAAAGAACATCCTGGGTTCGGGTTTCGACTTCGACATCGAAATCCGGCTGGGCGCCGGGGCCTTTGTCTGCGGCGAGGAAACGGCGCTGATCAAATCCGTGGAGGGCAACCGGGGTATGCCGGTTCCCAAGCCCCCCTTCCCGGCAAACAAGGGACTCTGGCAGCGGCCCACGATCATCAACAACGTGGAAACCCTGGCCAATGTGCCGGTAATCACCGCCCGGGGCGGGGCCTGGCTTGCCAAGATAGGGACGGAAAAGTCCAAGGGAACCAAGGTCTTCGCCCTTACCGGCAAAATCAAGAACTCCGGCCTGGTGGAAGTGCCTATGGGCACCACCCTGCGGGAGATCATCTTCGAGATCGGCGGGGGCATCAAGGACGGCAAAAAGTTCAAAGGGGTCCAGACCGGCGGGCCTTCGGGGGGCATCCTCACCGACAAGGTGCTTGACACCCCGATTGACTACGAAAGCCTCACCGCCAACGGCTCGATGATGGGTTCCGGCGGCATGATCGTCATGGACGAGGACGACTGCGTGGTGGACGTGGCCCGGTTCTACATGGAATTCTGCGTGGACGAAAGCTGCGGCAAGTGTTCCCCCTGCCGGATCGGCACCACCCAGACCCTCAACCTTTTAGAGAAAATAGCCAAGGGCAACGGGGAAGAGTCGGATCTGGAAAAACTGGAAACCATCGGCAGGGCCATGTCCAAGGCAAGCCTCTGCCAGTTGGGCATGACGGCCCCCAACCCGACCCTGTCCACCCTGAAAAATTTCCGGGAGGAGTACCTGGAACATATCCGGGACCACAAATGCCGGGCCGGCAAGTGCAAGAGCCTGCTCCGCTTTATCATCAACGAGGAGAAGTGTATGGGCTGTAGTATCTGCGCCAAACGTTGTCCGGCAAACTGCATCAGCCAGGTTACGGATTCCGAAAAGAAGCGGCCCCCCTACCGGATCGATCAGGCCAGGTGCGTCAAGTGCGGTGAATGTTTCAAGAACTGCAAATTCGGCGCCGTCGCCAAAGGCTAAGTCCCATTTTTGAAGGAGTAGTAAATGGTCAACCTTAAAATAAACGGCATTGCCCTCCAGGTGGACGACGGGATTACCATTCTGGACGCGGCAAAAAAAATAAACGTGAAGATCCCCACCCTCTGCTATAACCCGGATCTTCCCCCCTGGGCTTCCTGCGGGCTCTGCATAGTCCGTACCGCCGGCCCCGGTTCCCCCCGTATGGCCCGGGCCTGTACC
>JAISOO010000001.1 GCA_031275595.1 Spirochaetaceae bacterium
TTGGTCATAGCTTGTATTTCCTTGTGGTATATAGATTTACTGTAATTTCGTTATACCACCTGCAAGGGTAAAATACAAGCTGTTTTGTTTTTCTTTCATTTAAACCGGACAGCAGTGATCTTCGGCATGGCACGCCTCGCAGATAAAAATAAATGCACAATAAATGCACGGTGCCATACTTTCAGAAAAAGAACGCTTTGGTTATTCCGGTTAATTCCTTATCCTGTAAGGAATTAACCCTTAAGCGGCTGATGGGAGTCGAACCCACGTCTTCAGCTTGGAAGGCTGAGATAATAGCCGTTATATGACAGCCGCATATTGATGTATGTTACCGAAAACATCCGGCTCCTGTCAAGTTATTCAAAATCGGTATACGGTAATTTTATTTTCATCCATGGTGGCGGAGAGGCCAGCTTTATGTAATTCCTCCATGGAAAGCCTGAGCCAATAACCAAAGGTCCCCGGTTCCGTGCCGTCGGGATCCATGTTGTTGTACCGGCGATTTCCCGCAGTTCTGGCAGCAGGCATAAGGACGTTTTTGCTTGCCCAATAATCCAAGGCCACCGGATCCGTAGAGGCGGCGATCATGTTTTGCTGAACCGCCCGGGAATAGGGCGCATTCGGTCCACCATCGGGGCTTATCCATATCATGTCAAGAATCGTAAGAACCGGGAACCTGGTTTTAGCCATCTGGGTTCCCATACCGCCCCGGCCGACACTGGTGTGGGGGGCCATATTGGTGAGAGAATTTGACGGTGTTCCCATATAGGATTTTATCCCTCCCGTAACCTGATATTGTCCGTGGGACTTTAAAACCGGGGTACTGATCACTTTGAGGGCATCCGAATCGTATCGCTTTGTCTCGTTATTCCAGATGCCCCGTTTAAAGCTGACCCTGGTCCCGTATTGGGTGGTAAATTTGGCATAACTCACCACCAGTCCCGTGGACTGGGGTCCGTCCTCAACCACAAAACCATCCTTCATATCCCCCGTTTCAAACTCCTCTACCCTGACCCGGGTAAAGGTATCCCACAACACCCCGGATACCCGGTAACCCCGGCCGTCAAAGTAATCGGCCACGTCCTGGGCCGATTGGGTCCTGTCCTTGGAGTTGGTATTTTCCCAATCAAGGCTGCCGCCGGTTCTTCGGGAACCGAACATGGACTGTCCGTTGTCGGCAATGATCACCTCCCCCTTAAACCCGGCGGGATGCTCCACAAGAGATTGGATAAGGCTTTTGAGCAGATCCGTATTGGTCCCTCCCCGTTCCGCCCATTGGGAATTTATTTTGATAAGGACCACGTCATTGGGCCCGATCAGACCGGCGGTATTTCCCTGTTTATAAAAGGAAAGCCCCCGGCTCAACATCCCCTCCAGGAGCCGGGCAAGGCCATCATCGGTACCATCGGTACTTTCTTTTACATATACGGCTGAATTATCCGCCGCCGCCGGAGTTTGAAAAGCATGCTCCTGGAGAATGGTAAAGCCCGCATTGGCTAACGAAGGGCCCTCTGGATACCGGGATGCCGCGGCTTTCAACCGATTATACCGGTAAATCCCGGCAACGGCAGTCAAAATCACCAAAATCGTCAAAAACAGGGGGAACCCGCTTTTTTTCATAGAACTAATTATTCCTGCTGGCGGCTTCGGCGGCCTGTAACCGTAATTTATCCAGTACCATCCTTGCCTGATCCCGGATAAGCCGGTTGTAGTGGCTTGAAGATGCAATACGGCTGATGGTACTGATGGCGGTATTATTAACCATACCGCCATTTTTTTCAGCCAGAATTTCAAAGGCCTCCAGGGCGGAAAGCGCCATTTGTTCATCCCCCCTGCCGGACTCAAAACGATTAACCACCCAGGCGATGGCGTTTACGGTTTCACCGTTTTCATTAAGGCCGATTTTTGCCAGGGATTTAAACGCCTCGGTCAGCACCATAGGTTCCGGTTCGGAGATCACCAGCCGGATAATGGTGTTTTTTGCCTCCGGGGTACCCAGGTTTCCAAGGTTCGTGACCGCCCGTTTCCGTATGTCAGGGAAATTATTGATCACCCTTCCGTTTTCCCGGGTCTTATTCATAAGCCCTTCCAGGGAGAGATATTCCAGGGCAGCCAACACTTCTTCGCTGGTATTACCCCGGCTGATGGCGTCTTCGATATATTCCAGAGCTATCAACTTTTCATCCCGCCCTCCGGTCCGGCTTTGATCCCGAATTATCATGTTTTCTATTGATTGCTGCAGATAAGACTCTTCCACCGACATTTCTTCACCTGCAGCAGGCTGCTGCGCCCATACCATGGTTATAATCATAAAAATCGCCGTTATAACCAGTGATTTTTTCAAAATGGCCGATCTTGAAAAAATAGACTTTAAGCCGCTTTTTCCAAAATCCTTTTCACAAGCGGCCGGATTTTGAAAAAAACTCCCCATAAAAAAAGATTCACGGATAATCATTTGCAGTACTCCTTAAATATATTTTACCTATTTTTACCCTAATGTACAAATTTTTTTATCATCCGGGCGGTCTCAAAACTCCAGAGGGCTTTGGAACCACCTCCCTCAATGGAGTTATTCGGAACCCTCAATTTTCTCGCCAAATTCCCCTGAAAATACCACAATTTCACCGCCCGGGGACAAAAAATTGCAAGACTTGCAAGCCAACCGAAGGTTAGCCGGCAGCCAATTAGGCCGTCGAAGGAGTCTAATTAATAATTTTCCATCCATCTCCAAAATCCTCCAGATCATAAAGGCGCAGCCGCTGCCCTTGGGCGGTAACCATAAAGGCTTTTACCCGCTTTTGGCTGACAAATTCTATATCGTCCACCCGGCTGTTAGCCCGGGAAGGCACCACCACATGGGTAAAATAATCTTTACTGTCGGATAATACGGTTTTTTTTGACTTTAAAAAAGATGATTCCGAGACCCGCTTTAAAAATTCCGGGGAATTTATCTCCTCAAAGTAAGCGCGTCCCAGATAAGAAACCCAGGCACTGTAATCTCTGGAACGGATAATATTGTTTAGCTCTTTAATCAACTGCTGAACATCCTTTTTGGCGGTAGCGTACATCTCCGGGGTAATCATGCCGGGATCAAAATCAGCTTCTTCGATTACCTCCTGAACTGCCTCAGGGAGCCGGGGAGCAAGATCTTCAATCGGCATCGGAGGGGATACTACCGCTACCGGGATCCCGGTTTCCACCGGTTCACCTTCGCTCTCACAGGAACTACACGCCAAAACAGCCGATATCAAAATCAAAATAAGTTTCTTCATACCGCTCAAATAAACCCGCTTCAACTTCATCAATTCTTCTATCCCCGTGGAGAGAATCGCTTTATCGGTAATTGTTTATACTACAATAAATTAGCGATTTCCACCGGGGAACCTCCGGAAACACAATCGGGATTTGTAGGGATCCCTTAATTTAGTATACCAAGCCCTTTAATAAAAAACCAGCGCCCGCTTTGCGGTACAGCAATTTTATATTTGAGCCAGTTCCAAAACTCCCTGAATGGACAGGGCGAGCGCAGTAAAAATTTATTGAGTCGGATCCCTAATCGTCCGGTAAAGGCCAGGGCGTCCTCCTCGCCTATGTCGGCCATTGATAAATAGATCGCCTTTGCTGTGCAGCCTGAATGTCCGCTTTATACATAGCAATAGTCCCCGGAGAATAGGACCCGTTTTTCCCGGTTAGTCTGTTTGCGCGGGGATTGTCCTCTAATGAAATAAACCGTTCCAGCCACGCTCCCACGGTGATACGGTCCGGCGGCTCATTTACCCGGGGCGCCTGAACATCCTCCGGCGGCCTTATCTGAGCTTTCAGGTATTCAATGAGCGCCATTGCGCCCGTTTCGGCGGCGGCCTTTGTCTTGGGTTCCCGAAAGACGGCTAACTCCTGGGGAAGCCCGGAAACCGGATAGAGGGTAACTTGAAATTTCTTGGTTTTTGGACGCTTGTAAACCCAAAACGGGCCGGTAATCTTCGGCATGGCACACCTCGTCTATAAAAAATAAACGTACAATAAATGTACAGTGCCATACTTTTCAGAAAATCAGACTTTTTTGTTTTTCGCTATTTCCTTATCCTGTAAAGAAATAAACCTTTGAGAGACGCGGGACTCGAACCCACCACCTTCAGCTCCGGAGGCTGACGCTCTATCCAGATGAGCTAGTCTCTCAACATGACCTGTAAACATCTTAAAAATAACCTAATTAAAAAAGCCTGTCAAGGTTCGTTTAGACTTTGTTTTTCCTCCTCAGGACGAAGCATACCGCCGGAAAACCGGGTGTTTCAGGAGCTTTCCAGACAACTGACCCAATTCTATAGATTGTAAATTTGATACACCCCCTGTTTTTCCGCGACCATAGCGTCCTTCGCCAGGGTATCCAGGACTTTATAGAGTTCTTCCGGCTCAATTCCGGTGGATTTTTGGAGTTCCGGAACGGTAGCAGGGCCTTGGAAAATCAAGGTCCTGATGATACGTCCCCGCTGCTGCCGGAAGGAACCTTCAAAGGGGCTCTGCTTGGTGTAATGGGCGCTTCTCCGGCTGGGGTTTACCGTTAGCTTCTTCAGGGCAGCGCCATAATCCATGAGCGCCCAATACCAGCGGCGGGGATTATCATGATCCAGCGCCTCCTGCAGAATGGGAAATATTTCCCGGTCATTTACCGCCTCCCGGTTCTGAAAAAAGAAGTGGATCACCGAAGCGCGGATATTGGTTTCTATAAACACCGAAGGGTAATTATAGCCGAAACAAGCTATAGCCCCGGCAGTATAAGCCCCAATTCCCGGAAGGGAAAGCAGGGTGGCCGGGGTTTCCGGCACCTTACCATTGTATTTTCTGGTGATGAGCCGGGCACATTCTATCAGAAAGCGGCCCCGGCGGTTATATCCCAAACCGTTCCACTCCCTCAAGGCATATTCCAGGGAAACCTTGGCCAGATCCTTGGGGGACGGCCAAAGACGCATCCACCGTTCCCAATAGGGTATCACCCGTTCGGTTTGGGTCTGTTGAAGCATAAATTCGGAAACCACCACCCCCCAGGGACGGGGATCTTCTCTCCAGGGGAAGGCCCTCCCCTTTTCCTCAAAATAAGAATAGATTATCTCTTTGAATTCGGATATTGACGGTTTACTATTCATCATGCTTCCTTTTGCCGCGCCCTCTCTATGATCAAGGAGGCAATCTCAGAAGGATTCAGTTCATCCGTATTAATAATAAGATCCGCAAAGGAATAATCATCGTTATCGATATTATAGATCCGTAAATACCTTTCCCTGTCCTGCCTATCCCTTTCTTCGGTAAAGGCGGCCACCGCTTCAAGGCTCCCCCCCTCACGACGCATGATGCGCCGCGCCCTGGTTATTGCCCGGGCGGTAAGGTATACCTTAAGGTCCGCTTCGGTGAGCATCCAGATAGCCAGCCGGGATCCCAGGACGCAGCCTCCCTCTTCCCGGGCCAACTTGACCTGGCGGCTGTCCACTTCCTTATCCCAGGCGTCGTCCTTGGCGGCCAGGGACAGCACTTCCCGCAGGTTCAGCCCCCGTTCCTCCGCCAAGGACCGGAAAGTAAAATTGATAAAACGAAGGTTCAACGACTCGGCCACCAGTCTGCTCACCGTGGTATTTCCGCATCCGCTTTTTCCCGAGATCGCGATACGAATAGGGTCTTTCATTCGACGTTCCTGAGCTGTTCCCGGATATTTTCCAGGGCATCTTTCATATCCACCACCGCCCGGCTTACCGCCAGATCCGGAGTTTTGGAACCTATGGTGTTTATCTCCCGGTTCATCTCCTGACAGAGAAAATCAAGTTTTTTCCCCGGGCTGGGGTTTCGTTCCGCTTCTACCCTGAATTCCGAAATATGGGAACCAAGCCGGGAAATTTCTTCGGATATGGTATATTTCATGAGGAGAACCGCCGTCTCCATCAGAATACGGTTTTCATCAATTTGGTCGCCTAAAAGTTCGGTAAAACGGTTCCTCAGATTTTCCCGAATGGAGATTTCCATAAGCGGGGCGTGGGAAGCGGCAATCTGTACCGATGATTCAAGCTGGGCAATATGGGAAAAAATATCCTCCAGGGTGTGTCCCCCTTCCCGGATCCGTTCCTCATCAAAACGATCCGCCGCAATTTTAAGGCAGGGCTCAATATATTGCCAATTCCGTTCATCATCCCTGTTTTTTTCTACCTCCAACACCCCTTCCATACCAAGAAGGGCCGAAAGGGATGGTTTTTCCCGGGTTTCCAGAATTTGGGCTAAAACCGCAATCGCGTTACCATAGGCCCGGGCCGCTTCCCGGTTCACGGCTACGGAGATATCGGAACTGTAGTCTTTAAAACGGATGGTGATCTCCACCTTTCCCCTTCTGCATCGACCCGCCATGTATTCCCGAACCTTCGGCTCCAGGGATGAAAGATAGGGGGGCAGGTAGATGAATAATTCCAAAAAACGGCTGTTGTAACCCCTTATTTCCACCGAGAGGGAGACCCGTTCATCCTGCCTTTCCTCGTAGGCATACCCGGTCATACTCTTCATCGGACCCTTCCCGCATAATAATCGGCCAGGGTTTTACCGAGTTTCCAATTATCCCCCGCCCCCAGGGTGAGAAAAAGATCCCCCGGCCTCAGTATGTTTTTTAGCATTTCCACCGCATCCTCCGGCTCATCCACATAATATACCCCGCCCCGCAGGACCCGGGTTTTTTCAAATAAGGTACGTCCCGTAACGCCCCCCCGGTAGGACTCCCGGGCGGAGGCGTATATTTTATGGAGGATCACCATATCCGCCTTTTCCAGGGAAGCGGCAAATTCGTCCAAAAGGGAAGCGGTCCTGGTATAGGTATGGGACATAAAACTAAGGATAAGCCTGCGGCGGGGATAAAATTCCTTGAGTCCCTCCAGGGTGGCCTTCACGGCCGTAGGGTGGTGTCCATAGTCATCCATAAAGAGGATCCCCCCGTATTCCCCCACAATTTCGGAACGCCGCCGGCTTCCCTTGAAATCTTCCAGGGCGGAACAAAGCCTTTCCCTCTTTTCCCCGGTCCAGCCGCCCTCGTTTTTTACCAGGGAATCGGTTAAGGCCAGGGCCGCCGCCGCATTCAGGGCGCTGTGCCTGCCCGGAACGCGGAGCAGAAGTTCCCCGGGAAAACCCCGGATATTCACCCGGAGCCGTTCCCCGGAAACCTGAAAGGAACAAATGCCGAAATCCCCGGCGGCGCTAAATCCGTAGGGAACAAGGGTTATCCCCCTCCCCTCTCCGGCGATACGCTCCGCTACTTCCCGCGCCCCCGGATCATCGGCGCAATAAATAAGTTCCCCCCCGGGGGGGAGCAGCCGGACGTATTCGATAAAGGCGTCCCGGATAGACTCGTAGGTGGGGTAAAAATCCTGATGATCCTCCTCCACACTGGTCAGTACCACCCGCCGGGGACGGAAAGCGAGAAAATGTTTCCGGTATTCACAGGTCTCCGCCACAAAATATTTATTTCCCAAATTCAGGGTTGAGCGTCCCCCAAAGGCGCCTACCGCGCTACCCGTCAGGACCCGGGCGGGCAGGCCCACCCCCCGGATCATGGCCCCGGTCATGGCGGCGGTGGTGGTCTTACCGTGAACTCCCGCGATCCCTGAGGAGTCGAACCCCGCGGAATAGGCCCCCAGGGCATCGGTGTATTTGAGCATGGGAATACCCCGGTTTCTGGCCTCCGCCATTTCGGGGTTGGTATCAAAGGAGTAGGCCGCGGAATACACCACCAGGTCTGTTTCGGGGGGTATATGCTCCGGGGCAAAGGACTCATAATAGGGAATGCCCAGCTCCCGGAGAATCCCGTCGGTGTAAAAAACCTCGTCCCGGTCGGAACCGGAAACAACGCCCCCCGAATTCGCCAGCAATTCCGCAAAGGCGCACATTCCCGTCCCCTTGATACCGATAAAATAGACCCGTGTCCCGGGGACAAACGCCTTCCCTATATCCATAACTCCATGGTACTCCAGGAATCTTCTTTTTTTCAACCGCCTGTTCCGGATCTATTCCGGCTCTCGTCCAGCGCCATGATCCGGTAATTCCGGGGATCCTTTGATTCGGGATCGTAAAAACACAGCCCCTGGGCCCTCAAGGCCATGACGCCGCCCTTGAACAACCGGCCTCCATAGGTTTTATCGTTGAGGATGGCATATCCAAGCCAGGCGAGATGGCAGCGGATCTGATGCCGGAACCCCCGGTTGATCCCCAGGCGAAAGTATACCTGCTCCCCCCGGGGGATCACATCCAGGACCTCCGTTTTATAGGGCTTCCCCTGATCCAGGGCTATCCTCTTTTGGAGCTTCCCGCCGCCGGTAAGGACCACCGGACGCACCTCCCGCCGGCCCGGGCCAAAGGGCCGGAAGGCGCTTTGTATGGTAAAGGGCGCGGGGCCGGGAATGCCCCTTCCGGCCGCGGACTCTGGGGTATGAGGCTCCCCCCAAAGAACCGGCGGCGGGAATCCCGGCATCTCCTCCCGGTTCCCCCGGGAAAGGGCGCCGTATTCCTTGGTGAACAGGCCTTCCCGCTGCTGCCGGGCAATGGCATCCATGGCTCTTTGGGTTTTGGCAAGGAGGACCAGCCCTTCGGTCTCGTAATCCAAACGGTGAAGAAGCCCCCCCTCGCCGGCCTTCCTGCCCCGGACCGCAAGCACGGCAGGACATCGGCGGGCGTACCAAAACAGCAGAATACGGGCCGAAGGATCCCCGACGTGCTCATCCCCCTTCAGGGGGGCCGAATGCCATAAGGGCGGCTTATAGACTACCGCATAGGCGGAGGTTTCTTCCAATACGGAGGGCTCAAGGGAGGAAAGCATCGAAAGCCCAAAAACAGCGGCGGACAATTTATCTTTTCCCCTTGAGCGTTTCCAGGACTTCAAAAAACCGGGGCGGAAGGGGCGTTTTGAAGCTCTGATACCCTTCTTTCCCGGGAAGACACAGGGACAGGCTTTTGGCGTGGAGCATGAGTCCCGCCCGGGGGAATAGTTCGTCCTTCACACCGTAAATGGGGTCCCCCAGAATAGGGTACCCCAAATAAGACATATGGACCCGAAGCTGGTGGGTCCGTCCGGTTTTAGGCCGGAGGAGGACCAGGGAATAATGAGACCAGGAACGGATCACCCGATAGCGGGTAAGGGCCGGTTTTCCCCCGGCCGCCGACACGGTAAAACGCCTGCGGTCCCGGCGGTCCCGGGCTATACGGGTCTCGAGGATACCGGTATTTTCCTTAAACACCCCCCGGACTATGGCCCCGTAGTTTTTTTTAACCCGCCGGGATTTAAACTGATCCGCTAAAAAGGCAAGGGCCTCATTGTCATAGGCGGCGATCATAACTCCGGAAGTGTCCTTATCCAGGCGGTGAACGATCCCCGGCCGGAACCCTTCCCCGGCGCCGCCCCGGCTCAACCTTCTATACAAAAGCCCATTGGCCAAGGTCCCGGCGGCATTTCCCGCTCCGGGGTGAACCACCATCCCCGGAGCCTTATTAAGGACCACCACCCGATCGTCTTCATAAAGTATATCCAGGGGTATGTTTTCGGCTATCAGCTCCGACGAGGGCGGATCCGACCATAAAAGTTCCAGATCATCCCCGGATTTTACCAGATGGGAAAGCTTGCCTTCTTTCCCATTGATCCTTATTTCCAGGATCCGCGCTTTAATCTGGGAACGGTTTAGCAACTTGAGCCGCTCCGCCGCGTACCGGTCAACCCTGAGCCCGCCGGAAACCTCCCCCCCTACCCTGCCGGAATAATGGGGCAATCAGGGTTCCCCGTTTTCAGGAAGGACCTCAACTCCGGTTTCGGCATCCGTTTCGGGCCAGGGGCGCCGTATGATTATGGGGCTTCCATCGGGCAAATTGAGTCTTGCCTTTTCGGCCCTATTTCTTTTGTACCGGACAATGAAATGATCCGCCAGGGAAATGATGACAGAACCCGCCGCCGCCGCGCCGATGGTTATGAGCCGTTGCCTGGTATTCATCTCTATCCCCCCGGCGGACCGTATCGGCCAGGGAGCGTAGCGGGTGTCCCAGTTATTATTGGCGAAACGAACGGTATCCGTGGTAAAGGTTGCCAAAAAAAGGGTAAAGGGAAACGAACCAAAGGCGACTATTTCGGCCCGGCGGAGGTCCTTTGCCCACTGGGGGAAGGTGCTGGTATCAAATTCCACGGAAGGCATAACCGTCGTCGAACCGGAAGAAGTTTGGGCATATACGGCGATGTGCAGGAAAAAAAATATCAAAAACAGAACCAGGGCCGAAATCCGGTTGTTTTCCGGATTGACCCGGGAATGTCTCAAAAAAAATACGCCCCTTTTATTCATGGCCTCCGTTCTCCAAACAACGCGGTTCCTATCCGTAAAAGAGTCGCCCCTTCTTCCAGGGCGATCTCAAAATCATTGGACATACCCATGGATAGGCAAGACCAATCACAATCAGGAAAACGGATCTGTAATTGGTCCCGGGCCGATACCAAAGAACGAAAAGAACCGCGAATAAGCTCCTCATCCTCCGTAAAAGGGGCCATGGTCATAAGCCCGCGAATAACAAGATTCGGAAATTGCAATACCCGTTCCGCCGCTCTAAATAGATGTTCCACATCGGGGTAGCCGGCTTTGGAAGCCTCTCCGGTATGTAACTCCAATAAAATCATTAAAGGCTGTTCTCGTGTAAGAGTCAAGGTCCCCAGTTCGGTAATGAGTGCATCCCGGTCCACCGACTGGATGCAATCAAACAGGGCGGCCGCGGCCTTGGCCTTATTCCTCTGCAGGGTGCCTATCATGTGGAGTTCCGTCCGGGGATGATCCTGTTTAAAGCCGGGAAACTTTCTTTCCGCCTCCTGGACCCGGTTCTCCCCAAAAAGCCGTATCCCCCCCTTCCAGGCTTCTTCCAGGGCATCCCGCTCATGGAATTTGGATACCCCCATCAAGCGGATTTCTTCGGGATTCCGGCCGATCCGTATACAAACCTCGCAGATCCTTTCATAAAGGCGCCGCAGCGCTTCGGCAACAGCCATCATATTCTCCCGGATGTATCTTCCAATGCCTGTGCCAGGGCGATAAAATCTTCGTAGCCCAAGGTTTCGGCCCGTTCATTGGGATCAATACCGCTGGCGTCAAAAACGGTCATACAGAACTCCTGAATCATTTTTTTATTGCCCAAGACATCTTTGTTTATTATACCGGATAATATAAAATTGTGCAGGTTATTTCTAAGGGTCTTTCGCCGGGAAGAAAAAAGACTTCGGACCAGGGCGCCGAAAAAAACCGGCTGCTTTCCGGGTACCCTATCGGTCCTAAGGTCCAGGCGGACACCCTGGGATTCCACCCTGGGGACGGGGTAAAAGGAAGCCCCCTTGAGGACCATGAGGGGGGCTATCGTATAAACCGAGGCGCAGAGCACGGAAAAGGAAGAATAATCCTTTGAGCCCGGGAGGGCGAGCATACGGTCCGCCGTTTCCCGCTGCAGGGTAACCACCATCCGTTTAAAAAAACGGCGGCCTTCAATAAGATCAGCCAAAAGGGCCGCCCCTATATTATAAGGAAGATTCCCCAACAAAAAGGGGGCATGGTCTTTCACCGTTTTCCAGGTTTTAAGCGCGTCCCCCTCTACCAGCCTGAAATTTTTGCTGTCTTTAAAGAGGTCCTTTAAAATAAGGCTGAAGCCCCGGTCAATCTCAAAGGCCGTTACCGCGGCCCCCCGTTCCAGGAGCCCCCCGGTCATTGCCCCGAGGCCGGGGCCGACCTCCCACACCTCATCCCCGCTCTTAATTTCCAGGGCCTCCAGGAGCTTTTTTCGCGCCCCGGGATTAATAAGAAAATTTTGACCGAATTTTTTTCGCATTCCCAGCCCCCGTTCGTCGAGAAAGGCGGAAAGTTTCCGGGCGGAATCATAATCAATCAAGGGGGGCAATTTTCCCCCTCAGTAGGGCGAAATGGTTTTGCATAGAGAGAAGGCCAAGGACCAAAACGAGGCTTATGCCGCCCAAAACCGCCGGGGATACCCCTTCCACCCCCGGAATTCGGGACGCCAGGAAGGCCGTACCGCCTAAGAGCTCGTATAGCCCGGATAGGACCCCGTCCAAAAGGCCGGCAAGAGGGGGCAGAAGAAAACTTATCCCCAAATAGACGATGGCCAGGATCATAAAAAGGGTAGACAGGGGAACAATGCCTAAGCCCGCCCCAATGCCCCCGGGGCGTATTACCCCAAAGGCGGCGGCGCTTACCGCGGCGGTGGCGATAAACGCCCCCAGAGAAGCCGATAGAGGCCCGGCCAGGAGCTCCGGGACTTTACCCCGGATAAGATCATGGATGGCCTCGCCGGCGATAAGGATACCTCCCAGGGCAAGATAAGAAAGAATAAAAGAGAGGGAATCCCCGGAGGAGGGGTCCAGGACGATTTGGATCAGGAAAGCCAGGCCCAAGAGGGGGACCGGCTGCCGGGGAAAGGCCCCTAAAACCGCGGCGGTTCCCAGGAGGTACATAATGGCCGCCCTCACCAGGGAGGGCTGGGGACCCACCAGGTACACATAGAGCAGGATAAAAAAGGACCCTGCCAAAGCGGCGGCCCTTAACCCCAGGGGTTTTTTGAGTAAAAAGGCTATCAGGGCGGATACGATGGCCAGATGCATCCCCGAAAGGGCCAATACATGGGAACATCCCGCGGTTCTAAAAAGCTCCGAAACCGTCGAGTCCAGATTGTCCTTTACCCCGAGGATAAGAGCCGAAGCCAGACCACCCCAGGCGGAATGGGCGAATTTTTCCAGAACCTCCATGCGGATCCCGGTCCGAAACTGTTCCACCGGCGGCGCCGCTCCCAATAAAAAAACCGATCCCGCCCGGAACAGGGGAATTCCGGTTTGAAAACCCTTTCCCCCGTTGTTTGGGGAAACTATAAAGGACCCTTCCACATATACCGGCGCCGCCCTGCCGAATTCCTTTAACCGGGGGATAGCCCCGGCGGGAAAAAACACCAGAACCCTGCCCCGGGCGGAGGTCCGAATCCCGCCGATCCCGGAGGCGCCGGATACCTTAAGATACCCCATTCCCCGGCCGTCGCTGAATGCCCGGGGATCGTCCAGCAGGGTTCCGGTAATTCCCAGAACCCTTTCCCGGGGAAGCCCCAGCTTCAGTTCCGAGGCGGCGGTTATGGTCCTTACCGTAAAACCAAGGAAAAAACCCACCGCCAAAGCAGTAACATAACGGCAGGTTTTTCTGAAACAGTATCTGCTTTTACGCTCCGAAAAGAACCATTCGGGACCATCCCCCAGGGCGCGAAACAGGGCAATCAGGATGCCTAAGACCAAGGCCCCTCCCATCATCCAGGGAAGATGGGAGCCTTCCGGAAGGTATAACCCGGCTAAACCGTAGTAACTCCCCAGGGCTCCAAAAACGGTGTATACCACCGGAGAGCGGATAAAAACGGCTACCATTCCCTTACCGCCAGGAATTGAGTCCCCGCCCCCGAAAACACCCACCGGGCCCCGGAGTCTCCATTGTAACGCTTCATTTTTTCCTCCTCCGTATTATAGGCATTATCCTCCATACTGCTTCGATGGTTTCCCCGTTTTTTTATTATTATCAGGGGGGAAAAAGCTGTTCCAAAAACTGAAGTTTTGGAACAGCCTCACCATCTTCCGGAAACCTCCGTTTCGGAACGTCTCCCCCTTGAGGCTGTTTCAAAACTCAGTTAATTTTGAAAGAGTCCCCTTTTACTATATCCCGGGACAGCAGGCCTGTCAAAAGGAGTTTCCCATGGCCCTCTTGGAACCGCTTATACTGTTTGGTATCCTTTTCCTGCCCGGGATAGGTTTTGTTTCCCAGGGCCCCCTGATTTTTTCGGTAAACCGGGAATTAAGCCGTATCGTGGTCCATAATATACCATCCCTGGCCCTTATCTGGTATATCGCGGGGGTGACCGGGAAGATCCGCATACCCAAACCCTGTATCCGGGATCTGAAAGCAGCCCTTATCGCTTTTTCCGCTCTCGCGGTCATCGGATTCTGCGCTTCCCTGGCGCTCCTTCCCTTGCGGGACCTCTTTTTACCCTTAGTCATAGAGCCCCCCGGGACTTTCCTGCAATGGGCGGTGATGATCCCCTCGGTCCTAAGTTCCGCCTATGTGGAGGAAAGTTATTTCCGGTTTTATCTTCTCATCCGGCTTGAGGAATCGGAGGCGGGTCCGGGGAAAGGGGTGTTTCTTTCGGTTTTTTTGTTTTCCCTCTGCCATATTTACGAGGGGATCCCGGGGGTAGTAAACGCTCTTTTGGCGGGGACTTGTTTATCCCTGCTTTTTTTAAAGTACCGTTCCCTTCATGGCCTGGCCTGGGCCCACGGAGCCTACAACGCGGCGGTGTATATCATCATAGGGGGCCTTTCACCGGGTTGATACCTCCCGCCGCTCCCCGCCGCCCAGGGCTATCCACCGGGTCTCCCAGGGTTCCAGGGTAAGGGGCCCCAGGGACCGCGCCGGCGGGTCCGGGGGGATAAAGCGGGCCGGGAGCGGCCCCAGGTTCTGCATACAGAGGACCCACCGGCCCCCAGGGCCGGGTCCCCGGAGAACCGCAAAAACCGGCCCTTCCGCTTCGGGCACCCGGTGGGGAACCTCCGGAGCCAGGGTCCCTTCGGAACCGCGGAATTCCAGAAGCCGGGAAAGGCCCCGGTACACATGGTACCTGAGAGAAGCGGGATCCGCCAGTTCCTTTTCCACCCGGTCTATGGAAGGTTTCTCCCGGTTAATGGCCCGGTTAAAACCGAGCAAGGCCGGTCCCTCCCGCCAGGCCAGGGAACCTATCCAGCTGTGGAAGTATACGGCCGGCAGTCCCGGCAGGGCTAACAGCACCCCCTGGGCGGCGAGGAAGGCCCGGGCCCTGAGTTTTACGGCTTCCCCTTCCGGTAGATCCCTCCCCAGGGTTTCCGGGGCCACAACCTCCACATAGGAGCAGTTCAACTCGTAGGGGACGGGACCTTCGACGCTGCTCTTGTAGGAAACCAGGGCCCCCCGTTTCTTCGCCTCTTCGATGGTGGCGGCAAAGGCGGTCTTATCCACCAGGCCCTGGGCGGGCGTCAGCCCCACCCCGTCGTGGCTGGCCAGAAAGTTGAGGAACACCCCGCCGTCCCGGGGGAGGGCCAGGTTTCCCGCCCAGGCCCGTAGCGGGCCCGCATCCCCGGATATCGCGGCGTGGAGTACCAGCGGGGGCAGGGCGAAGTTGTACACCAGGTGGGCCTCGTCTCCCTGCCCAAAGTAGGAGATGTTCTCTCCATGGGGCACGTTGGTTTCGGTGAGAATTTTGAGGTCCAACCCTAAATGATCGATCACCGCCCGGAAGAGCCGTACCACGGCATGGGTTTTAGGGTGATGGATACAGGGGGTCCCCGCCTCTTTCCATAGGTAGGCGATGGCGTCCAGCCGGACTATCCGGGCCCCCCGGCGGTAATATTCAAGAAAAATCCTGATAAATTCAAGCAAAACCCCGGGATTGGAAAAGTCATAATCCGCCTGATCCGCGCTGAAGGTGGTCCAGACATAGACCGGGGAACCATCTTTTTTGGTAAACGGGGTAAGGAGGGGCTGGGTCCGGGGACGGACCACGGCGGAATAGTCAAAGTCCTCCGGTTTGGTAATATACCACCCCTCGTATGCTCTTTCTCCGGCCAAAAAGCCCTGAAACCACCGGCTCTTCACGCTGCCGTGGTTGAGGACAAAATCAAAAACCGGCTTAAAATGCCGGCCCAGGGCCTGTATATCCTCCCAGTTTCCAAAGCGGGGATCCACCTCCCGGTAATCGATCACCGAGAAGCCGTCGTCCGATGAATAGGGGTGAAAGGGAAGCAGGTGGAGACAGGTAAAGGCCCCCTGGTTCCACCGGGCGAGGAATCGTCCCAGCCGGGCGAGGCCGCTTTCCCCGGTTCCGCCCCCTTGCGGCGGGGAAAGCATATCCCCATAGGTGATGAGGAGGACGTCCGCGGCGGTAAAGGGGGAACGGGGAGGAGGAGCGTTCCTTTCCCCGCCAATTCCCCGCTCGAGGATTTCCAAAATTTTTGGATAGATCCTGTCCCCCAGGGAAGGGCCGTAAATAAAAACCAACAGTTCCTTGATTTTTTGTTTCATATTCTGTTAGTATACCCCCATTATGGGAAAAAAATATCAGGAATAGCGGGTGATACGTTTTCCCCGCTGGCCCGTAAGTTCCAGGTAGGCCAATTCCGCAAGGCCGAATCCCGCGTTTTTGGTGAAGTCCTTGGCGTATTCGTCGTAGAGCATATCCTCGTACATCTTCCCCGCAAAACCGCCGTCGAGGAATTCCGATTTTTGTATAGTGTTCCGCATCCCCGTAAGGAGGGTCTTGACCAGAAAGGTTTCCAGGGCCTCGCATTGTTCGTAGAGTTTATCGGTCTTGTCCACCACGGTTTTTTTGCTTACGGGGGAAGGGGGCTCCTCCCCGGCAGGCTCCCCCGGGGAAGCGGCCTTTTCCCGGGCTTTTTCCAGGATTCCGGCAAAAGCCGCCTCCCCTGTGCCGGAGGCGGAAGCCCGGTCCCGGACATTCCCCGCGCCGGAAGGCATAAGCCGGGTGTTATCAAAATAAAAAGAACCTGCCGCTTCAATGCCCATCTATTTCCCCTCCCTTACCGCTTGAGGCTGGTGGCGGTTCCCAGCATATTGTCGCTGGTCTGGATAGTCCGGGAATTAAACTCATAGGCCCGCTGGGCCACGATGAGATCCACCATCTCCCGCACCACCGATACGTTGGACATTTCAAGAAATTTATGGTAGATCTTCCCCATGCCTTCGTATCCGGGCCGTCCGGGAATGGGGTCCCCGGAGGCTTCGGTGATTTTAAAAAGATTCTCCCCCACCGCCGTAAGCCCCACGGGATTGGGGAAGCGGTAGAGTTCCAGTTGTCCCACCGCCACTTCCACGGGATCGGCATTGTCGTCATACCCCGGAACCTTTACCGATACCCGACCGTCCTGGGTAACATTGATGGTCTGGGGAAGGAACCGTTCGGGCATGATGATGTCCGGAAGCAGCCAATACCCGTTGGAAGTAACCATCCGGCCGTCGGAATCCACCTCAAAGGCCCCGTTCCGGGTATAGGCCCAACTTCCGTCGTACATCTGGATGCGGAAAAAGCCCTCCCCTACAATGGCCATATCGGTAACGTTTTCCGTACTCTGGGGCGCCCCCTGGCTGAACATCCGTTGGGTATCGGCAAGTTTGACCCCGTGGCCCATCTGGACCCCCACGGGAACCACCGTGTCCTCCGTGGCGGGGGTTCCCGCGGTTTTGACGGTTTGATAGAGAAGATCCTCAAAATCCGCCCGCATTTTCTTGTACCCCGCGGTATTGACGTTAGCCAGATTATTGGAAATAGTGTCAATATTGGCCTGCTGGCCTATCATGCCGGACGCGCCGGTCCATAAACTTCGTACCATAAATAGCTCCTCGGCTTAAAGTCCCATCATGTAAGGGGGTTTCAAATGTCAGGTTTTGAAACCCCCTTGTTTTTAACCAACCCGGGCGACTTGATTGATCAAGGTCCCCAGCATGGAATCGCCGGTTTGTACGGCCTTTTGATTGGCCTCGTAGGCCCGGTTTACCTCTATCATCCGGACCATCTCGACCACCGGGTCCACGTTGGAGGCTTCCACAAAGCCCTGGACCACCCGGGGACGGTTCCCCGGCTCCATGATCCGGGCATCCCCGGAGGTCTCGGTGGAGCGGTAGAGGCTGGAGCCCTGTTTTTCCAGGTACCGGTCAAGATCAAAGTCCACCAGTTTCAGGGTATCCAGGCGGACCGCCTCCCCCCAGGTATTGTCCTCCCGGGATATCATCAGGGCGGGATCATCGGCGTACTCCGCGTTGATCCATACCTGCCCATCCTTGTCCACTTGAAAATTATTGGCCTTTACTTTGATGGGGCCCTGTTCCCCCAGGACGGGGTAACCTTCTTTGGTTTCCAGGTACCCTTCTTTTCCCAGTTGAAAGGAACCGTTCCGGGTGTACCGTTCCCCCCAGGGGGTCGCGATGGTAAAAAAACCCGTCCCGTCCATGGCCAAATCAAAATCGCTTTGGGTTTCCTTCATGGCCCCCTGCTGAAAATCGGTAAAAAGCTCGTTCACCTCCACCCCGGTTCCCAGTTTACCGATGATAGGCGCCGCATCCCCGGAACCGAAGGGATGGCGGTACACCCCGTCGTCGTTCATCCGCCGCATGAGAAGTTCCGGAAAGGCCTTGAATGAGGCCACATCCCGCTTATATCCGTCCACGTCCACATTCGCCAGATTATTCGCCACCGCGTCCAGCCGCCACTGCTGGGCCCTCATGCCGCTGGCGCCGGTATACCATCCTCTAATCACCCCGCAACCTCCGTTTTGAACCCCGGTTGAACCGAGGTTCTAGGCTAAATATCGGCACAAAATACCGGTCCCTTGAAACCAAATCCGTAAAAGGGGAACTTATTCAAACAATGCGGTGGAACAGGTAATACGGGTGATAGTATTAGACCGGAAAGTGATACAAGGTTCGCGCAGTGATGGGGAAACCGGTGGATGGAACGGTTCTGGAGTACATTGACAACCCGCACACAACAGGGAAAACCGGTTGCTGATTTTCTGTACGACGGTGTCGGTTCCAGCTTGAATAATCTTCCTTCACCATCGTTGTTGCAAGGCTGAATTACATCCCCTTCTTCTCATGATTACACCGGTGAACGGTTACGATAAAACTTTTCATATACAATACTAGCTGTCGTGTATTATTGCCCGGGGGAAGTGAAGTTTGCCTGGGGCCTAACGCTCGGCCTTCTTTTCAAAATGGGAAAATTCCATGGTAAAGGTGGCCCGGCCCTGGCTCACTGACCGGAGGGCGGTCATAAACCCGAACATCTTTGCCATGGGGGCCAGGGCTTTTACCTCATCGATCTGGGCCTTGGAATTCATGCTTGATACCTGGCCCCCCCGCTGGACCAGGAGGCTGATCACGTCCCCCACAAATTCCTTGGGGGAAATAAGCCCCACGGTCATGATCGGCTCCAGAAGTATGGGCCCGGCGGAACGGCAGGCTTCGTCGAAACACAGGCTGGCGCAGGCTTCAAAGGCAAATTCGGTACCCGTAAGCTCCGAATATTTGATGTCCGTCAGGGTAACCCCCACATCGATACAGGGGTAGCCCAGGACTATACCGGAGGCAAAGGCCCCGGTTATGCCCCGTTCCACCGCGTCAAAAACAGCCTCGGGAATATCCCGGCTTTTAACCCCGCAGGTGTACCGGTTGCCCGATCCCCGGGGAACCGGTTCTATCCGCAGGCACAGGGATGCGGCGTTTTCCTTTCCGCCGATGATTCTGGAGAAATTTTCGGTCCATTCCAGGGCCTTGCTCACCGACTCCCGGTAGGTTACCTGGGGGTTCCCCACCTTGGCCCCCAGGTTGTAATCCTTGAGGATCTTGGTAACCAGGACATCCAGGTGCAGTTCCCCCATGCCGGAAATGATAAGCTGGCCGGTCTCCTCGTTTTCCTTGGTGGTAAAGGTGGGATCCTCCTTGGCCAGGATCGCCAGAATATTCCGCAGTTTCTCCTGTTCCGACATGGTCCGGGGTTCAATGGAAACCGAAATAACCGGCTCGGGGAAGACCATCTTATCCAGGACCACCGGCCACCCCTCGCTGCCGATGGTGTCCCCGGTCTGGGCCAGCTTCATCCCGATAATGACCCCGATGTCCCCGGCGGCCAGTTCCTCCAGGGGCTCGGATTTATTGGAATGCATCCGCAGAATCCGGTTGGCCCGCTCCCGCTTCCGCTTGCCGACATTAAACACCGCGGAACCCGGTTTGATGGTCCCCGAATACATCCGCACATAACAGAGGCTCCCCGCCTCCCGGTCATTCTGAATTTTGAAAACCAGCCCCAGGGGCATTCCCTTGGGATCGCAGGGGACCCGCAGTTCCTCTTCTTTTTTGGTATTATAGGCCAGCGCCGGGGCCACCTCATCCGGGGCGGGGAGGTAATCCACCACCGCGTCGATCAGGGGCTGCACCCCCATATTGCGCCGGGAAGCGCCGGCGAACATGGGGAGCACCGACCGGTTCAGCACCGCCTTGCGCAGTTCCTGCCGTATAAGCTCCGGAGATATTTCCCCGCCCCCCAGATAACGTTCCGTCAGGACATCGGAAAAGACCGAAAGGGTATCGATGAGTTTTTCCCGCCATTCCCGGGCCAGATTTTCCCGCTCCGGGGCGATGGGGGCAAAAACTATCCGCTCCCCTTCCACCGAAGGATCCCAGCGGATTTCCCGCATTTCAATCAAGTCCACAACCCCCTCAAACCCGCTTTCCTTGCCGATGGGGAGCTGCAGGGCCGCGGTCCGTATGCCCAGTTTTACCCGGACATCCTCCAGGACCGGAAAAAAATCGGCCCCGATCCGGTCCATCTTATTGACATAGCCGATACAGGGCACCTTATACCGTTCCGCCTGATGCCACACCGTTTCGGTTTGGGGCTCCACCCCCCGGACCGCGTCGAAGATGGCTATCGCCCCGTCCAGCACCCGGAGGGAACGTTCAACTTCGGCGGTAAAATCCACATGCCCCGGAGTATCAATGATATTGATCTGAAAATCCCTCCAATAGGTGGTGGTCGCGGCGCTTTGAATGGTAATACCCCGTTCCTGCTCCTGCTCCATCCAGTCCATAATGGCTTCGCCGTCATCTACTTCGCCTATTCTATGACTTTTTCCAGTATAATAGAGGATCCGTTCGGTGGTAGTGGTTTTTCCGGCGTCAATATGGGCCATAATCCCGATATTACGCATAGAATTCAGCATGACCTAACTCCTGGGCGGCTGTTTTGACAGGGCCGGTACGACTATTATAGTCCATGGAGCGAAAAAATGCTAGCCAACCGGATACGGGCCTATGGCGGCGATAACCTTGACCAGATCCACCGCCTCGGGCACATCGTGGACCCGGATAATCCCGGCCCCTTTCATAAGGCAGAGGGCGTTAGCCGCCAGAGTTCCCGCAAGCCGCTGGGATACCTCCCGGCCGGTAAGGTCCCCGATGATGGTCTTCCGGGAAAGCCCTACCAGGACCGGGTAGCCCAGGGACCGGATACGTTCCAGACAGGCAAGGAGGGCCAGGTTGTCCTCCCGGCGTTTGCCGAAACCGATGCCGGGGTCCAGGATGATATGCTCCCGGGGGATGCCCGCGGCCAGGGCCCGGGCGGCGGCGGCGGCCAGATAGGAGCGGACCGCCTCCACCACGTCCTCATAATAGGGCTGGTCCTGCATATCAACGGGGATGCCCTTCTTATGCATCAGCACCACCGGTGCCCCCCATTCGGCGCAGAGGGGCCCCAGGGCGGGATCATCCTCCAGGGCGGAAATATCGTTGACCAGGTCCGCCCCCGCCTCCAAGGCCGCCCGGGCCACCGGCGCTTTCCGGGTGTCCACCGAGACCGGGGTCTGTTTTTGCTCCCTAAAGGCCCGGATAACCGGTACCAGCCGGCGGCACTCCTCTTCTTCGTCCACATAAGCCGCGCCGGGCCGGGTGGATTCCCCCCCAAAGTCGATGATGTCCGCCCCGGCTTCCGCGGCTTCCAGGGCCCGGTCTAGCGCCGCTTGGGGGCCCGCGTTACGGCTCCCCGGGTAGAAGGAATCTTCGGTACAGTTGACAATGGCCATCACCAGGGGCCTCGCGGAGAAATCCAGGAGGCCGGGGAGTTTGACCGGACCGCTCATTCCTTATCCTCTCCGGAACGATAGTGGGCGCAGGCATAGGCGTTATGGTTATGGATACTCTCAAAATTTTCCGCTTCCACGGAAAAACCCGGGAACTGGTGGAGGTCCCTGATGGTAATATACACATCCCTGACCACGTCTTCCACAAATTTGGGATTATCATAGGCGTGTTCGGTGATGTATTTTTCATCCTCCCGTTTGAGGAGGGAGTACACCGGGCTGGAGGCGGCTTTTTCCACCATATCGATGATATCCTCCAGCCAGAAAAAGGGGCCCACCTCCAGCTCCAGCCGGACGATGCCCCGCTGGTTATGGGCGCCCCGGTCGCTTATGGCCTTGGAGCAGGGGCACACCGTGGTAACCGGTACGTCCACGGACACGGTAAAATGATGCCCCCCCTGGTGCACCCGGCCCTGGTAACAACACCGGTAGGACATCATCCCGGCCAAGCCCGAGACCGGGGCGTTTTTCTCCAAAAAATAGGGGAAATTCACGGAACCAAAGGAGGATTCCGCATCCAGACCGGCGCGGATCTTGTTCAGCATCTCCAAGAAACGGGGCATGGACAGGTCTTCCCGGTACTCATGGAAAATTTCGATAAAGCGGCTCATATGGGTGCCCTTAAAGTGCCGGGGCAGGTCGGCAAAAAGATCCACCCGGGCGGTGGTATGCTGGACTTTTTTGACCTTATCCAGGACCTGGATGGGATATTCCAGGGACTTTACCCCTACCTTTGACAAGGGCACATTCCGGCTATCCGTAAAATTTTGTACGTCGATCATGACTACCCCTATGGCATCGTCTTGTTCCATAGAAAAATAGCCATTATCCGTGAATTAGTAAAGGGTGGTTCCCCAGGAGGGATGCTGCCGGGCTAAGGGTTCTCCCCTTCCTGGTAGAGCAGGGCGTTGATTATGGCGGCGGCCACCGTGCTGCCCCCCTTTCTCCCCCGGGCGATTATGCAGGGGATGGGGGCGGCCTCGAACAGGGCCTTGGATTCCTCCACCTGAACAAAACCCACGGGAACGGCGACCACGAGTTTGGGCAGCAGTAGCCCCTGGCGGAGGAGTTCGTAGATCCGCAGCAGCGCCGTGGGGGCGTTGCCGACGGCGAATATCAGGGGGAGCCCCCATAACGCGGCCTTATCCACCGCCGCCCTGGCCCGGGTGGTACCCCCGGCTTTTGCCGCTTCCGCCACATCCTCATCGGCCATAAAGCACCGGACCGCTCCGTGATAGCGGGCCAGGACCTGCTTGTTGATCCCCGCCATGGCCATCTGGGTGTCGGTAACCACCCGGGTTCCGCCGTGGAGCAGCCTGACCCCGATCCGGGCGGCGTCATTGGTAAACACCAGGGTTTTGTCATAGTCAAAATCAGCGGTGGCGTGGATCACCCGCCGGAGGACCGTTTCTTCCGCGGGGGTCCGTTCCGGGGACAGGCGGCCCTCTTCCCGGCGCCTCCTTTCTAATTCCCCGGCGATAATTTCAAAACTTTTTCTTTCGATTTCTTCGGGGCCAAGGGTCGTCATTTTTCTATGCCTATCCGGGCCCCGATCCCCCGGTCAAAGGGATGCTTGATCTTTTTTACTTCCGAAACATAATCCGCCCGGTCGATGAGCCATGAGGGGGGTTGCCGGCCGGTAAGCACCAGTTCCAGTTCCGGGGGCTTGTTTTCCACCAGGGAACGGAATTCCCCCTCATCCAGCATTCGGGCGTTGACGGCGTCAAGTACCTCGTCCAGGACCAAAAGGTCAAGCGCCGCGGCGGAGAGGGCTTCCAAAACCAGGGCCAGGATGCGCCGCTGCTCCTCCCCGCAACGGATCCGGGCAAAATCATCCATCCGGTGGGTAAAGCCCAGTTTTACCGTGGAGCGGATCACCCGGATCCCCAGCTTTTCCAGGGGGGCCAGTTCCCCGGTGGCCCCGGTTTTTAAAAACTGGGCGAATACCACGGTTTTGCCCCTGCCCGCGGCCCGGAGGGACAATCCCAGGGAAGCGGTGGTTTTACCCTTGCCGTCGCCAATGTAGAGGTGAATGAGACCGTTTTTCATACCCCCTCCTCAAGAATCTGATACACCCTTTCCATATTCAGGTGGGTCCGCAGGCATTCCGCCAGGGTATCGTACTGTTTTTCTTTATATGCCTTCCAACCGATTTCCGTCCCCGCCGGGGCCCCCTCCGCCCCCCGGCACCCGGAGAGGGCGCCTGCCAGGGCCTCCGCGATGCCGTTGGCGTCAAAGAGCCCGTGAATATAGGAACCGTACACATTTCCCCTCACAAGGCCGTCTCTCCCGGCGGTTCCGGAGGCAATATACCGGATATCCGCGAGATACCCCGCCCCGTCGGCTTCCCCCCGGGTTATCCCCATATGTACCTCGTACCCTTCCAGGTCCATCCCCGACAGGGGTTTGAAGATGCCCCCCAGGGAGGCAAAGGCCCCCCGGACCCTGGTCCGGGTTTTCTCTTTCGCGAAAATGGTGGTTACCGGCAGCAGGCCGAGGCCTTCCATGGTTCCCCCCTGTTCAACGCCCTGGGGGTCATCCAGGGTACGGCCCAGCATCTGATACCCCCCACATATACCGAATACCGGCCTTCCCCGGGCGGCGAATTCCCGTATGGCTACGGCCAGCCCGTTTTGAACCATCCAGAGCAGATCCCCCATGGTGTTTTTCGTACCGGGGAGGATGATCAGGTCCGGATTGCCGAGCTTTTCAGGCTCCTCCACATACCGGAGCCTGACGCCGGGGAGGCGGCTGAGGACATTAAAGTCCGTAAAGTTGGCGATCCGGGGCAAACGGATCACCCCGATATCCGCCAGCAGCGGCCGGGGGGAATCCTCCCGGAGAGGGGCGGTGAACCGTTCGGTGAGGCTGTCCTCGTCATCAATATCAATTTTTATGTAGGGGATCACCCCCAAAACCGGTTTATGGATGAGCCCCTCTATCTGGCGCAGCCCCGGTTCCAGAATGGCCCGGCTGCCCCGGAATTTATTTATCACCACCGCCTTGACAAAATCCCGTTCCTCCGGGGTGAAGAGCAGCAGGGTGCCCGCCAGGGAGGCGAAGACCCCGCCCCGATCGATGTCCCCGACCAATAAAACCGGCGCCTTTGCCAGCCGGGCCATGTACATATTGACGATATCATTTTCTTTAAGATTTATCTCCGCGGGACTCCCGGCGCCTTCCAGTACGATAATATCGTAGGCCCGGCTGAGCCGTTCAAAGGACTCCCTGATCCGGGGTTCAAAGGCTTTTTTATGGAAATAATAGGCATCCGCGTCCTGATCCCCAAAGATCTCTCCCTGGACAATGACCTGGGATCTGGCATCGCCTGAGGGTTTGAGCAAGATGGGGTTCATATCCGTATGGGGTTCTATCCCCGCCGCTTCCGCCTGCACCACCTGGGCCCGGCCCATCTCAAGCCCGTCCCGGGTGATATAGGAATTGAGGGCCATATTCTGGGACTTAAAGGGGGCGACCCGGTAACCGTCCTGTTTAAAGATCCGGCATAAACCCGCCGCCATAAGGCTTTTGCCCACATTCGACGCGGTTCCCTGGATCATGATGGTTTTTGCCATGGGGCCTCCCTTTGCAGATCCCGTAAAACATCGATGAGCGCCCTATTTTCAGCGGGCTTTTTTATGGCGATCCGGTAATAGGTATCGTCCAGCCCGGGATAGTTCCCGCAGTTCCGCAGGAGGAAGCCCCGATCCACAAGGGCCCGGAAAAAACCGCCCCCAAAGACCTCCGGGCCGGGAATCCTGAAAAAAAGGTAGTTGGCCTCACCCCCCAGAACCTCAAGGCCAAGATCCGCCAGGGCGGCTTTCATGAGCGTCCGTTCCGCCTTTACCAGCCGCCGCAGTTCCTCCACATAGGCGCCTTCTTGAAGCGCCGCGATCCCCGCCCGCTGAGCCGCGGCGGATACGCTCCAGGGGGGGCCGGTTTCGGCAACGCCCCGGGCGATTTCGGGGGAGCCGCAGAGGGCATACCCCAGCCGGAGCCCGGCCATGGCGTACAGTTTGGTAAAGGCCTTGAGGATGACGAGATGGGGAGCGCGGGGAACGTCCCCGGTCAGGGTATGGGCGGCGGGCTCGTCCAGCAGCTCGTTAAAACATTCATCCGCCGCCAGCAGGACGCCGGCGGCGGCGCAGCTTTGGGAGATCCGCTTTACCAGCCCCGGATCGGTCAGGACTCCCGTGGGGTTATTGGGGTTACAGAAAAAAAAGAGGTCCGTGCCGGGGCGGATCATGGCCAGTATTTTTTCATCCACCTGAAAACGGGGATAGGTGAGTTCGTATTGTTCGACGGCACATCCCGCCTCTCTCAGGGCTTTTTCATATTCCGAAAAAGAGGGGGCCATAACCAGGGCCTTTTTCGGCTTCAGCCGGTATACGATCCGGTATATCAGATCCGCGGCCCCGTTGCCGCATAGGATCCGGTCCGCCCCCAGTCCGTGATGTTCCGCCAGAGCGTCCCGTAGTTCCCCGCACCGGGGATCGGGGTAGCGGTCAAAATTCCGGACCCCCTCGGTAAGGGCCCGCAATACCCCCGGGGGCAGGCCCAGGGGGCTGATATTGGCGGAAAAATCCAGGAGCCCCCTTTCCCCGGACTCCGGAAAACCGGGGCCGCCGCTATGCCGGGGGGCGTAAATGTCCCCGCCGTGGTCATGGTACATACCAGCCTCCCCGTGCCGCGGCGAACCCGGCGGCCAGCCTCACGAAACAGGCCGCGGGCAGAAACAGGAGGGACGCCCCGTACATGAGCCGGATTGCGGATTTTATATCCCCGGCGGTGACGGGCCGCAAGGGGTCTCCCAGCACCGCCTTCTCATGGATCTCCCCAAAATAGCTGGCCTTCCCCCCCAGGGCTATACCCAGGGCGCCGGCACAGGCCGATTCCGGGTGCCCGCTGTTCGGGCTGGGGTGGAGGCCCCGATCCCGCCGGTAGATCCGGGCGGCGTTTTTCGCGTCAAACCCCAGGACGGCCGCCGCGGCAATCATAAGCCGGGCGGAGACGCGGGCGGGCAGCCGGTTGGCAAGATCATCCAGCTTCGCGGCGGTCCTGCCGAAACGTATGTACCGGCGGTTTTTATATCCGATCATGGAATCCAGGGTATTGACGGCCTTGTAAAACATCCCCAGGGGGGGGCCGCCCAGGGCCAAAAAAAACAGGGGGGCGATCACCCCGTCGGAGAGGTTTTCCGCCACCGTCTCCACCGCGGCCCGGATCACCTGTTCCATGGAGAGGGCCGCCGTATCCCTGCCGACGATCATCGACACCGCCTTCCGGGCCCCGGCCAGATCTCCCCGGACCGCCGCCCGGTAGACCCTCATGCTTTCGATCTGCAGATCCCGGGCGGAGAGGACCTGCCAGCAGAGGATCACCTCCGCCGTGAACCCCGCCCAGCGGTTGAGTCCATAGGCGAAAAAAAGGACCCCCCCGGAAAGGAAAAGGCTCAGGACGGTAACCAGGATGGCCAGCAGGGTTCCGGCGGCCCCTTCGTTACCGGGCAGCAACCGGCGGAGGACCCCTTCCCCCCGGGCTATTAAAAAACCCATCCCCCGGACCGGATGGGGTATGCCCGGGGGATCCCCCAGGAGGAGGTCCAGCAGAAACCCCAGGGCGACGGCCGCGGGGCCGGAAAAAAACCCCATCCCCTACACCTCCCCGTCCCCAAAATGGAGGGAAAATTCCCCCGCCGCCCCGGCAACCGTAACCCCCCGGCGGCTCATTTTTTTGAATACCGGCCTTCCGCCGCCGGAAGCGAGGAGGGCGGCCCGTTCGCACACGTTGTCCACCCCGGTGACAGACCGGACAAAATCCGAGGCGGTAAATTGACCCGGAACGCCGGTCAATTCCTCCGGGGTATAGGCAAAAAAACGCCACCCCCTTTTCTCACAGAGGGAGCGGAGCCCCGGCTCGTCCTTTTTCGCCGCAATGGTCCCCACGGCGGCCACGCTGTTTACGGCTATCCGGTTCAGATCCAGGGCCGCCTCCACGGCGCTTTGGATATCCCCCTCAGGAACCCCCTTTCTGCACCCTATCCCCAGGCACAAACAGGGGGGAACGAGGTGGAGCCATCCCGCGGGGGGCCGGTACAGGGACACGGCGATGCCGAAGGCCGCGTCAAAACCCGCGGCGGTCTTGAGCCCCGCCGGTACCGGCCCGGTGATGGGAAAATCGCTTTTCAGCGCCACTTCCTCCCCCTCAAGCAGGCCGGCGGATACCTGCCTCGCCTTTTCCATGGACTCTACCGCCAGCCCGTTATCCCGGGCCCAGAGGTCCACCGCAAAAACATGGTTGATGTCGGTGGCGGTGGTGATCACCGGGGAACTGTGCAGCAGGGCGGCCAGTTCCCGGGCCAGGGCATTGGCCCCTCCCAGGTGGCCGGAGAGTAAGGATATTACCCAGGCGGCCTTCTCGTCGATAACCACCACCGCCGGATCCCTTTCCTTGGATTGCAGCAGGGGCGCCACCGTGCGGACCGCGATCCCCGAAGCGCCGATGAATATCAGGGCGTCCCCCCAGCGGAAGGCCGCCGCCGCCTGTTCCGCCAGGGTTCCCTCCGGATCCAGGATCCGGTGCCCCCGGCGGACCAGCAGATCCGTAAGCCGTTGTTTCAGGGCCCTTCCCTTCCCGGTAAAGGCGAAAAGCGCGGCGGTCATTCCCGGGACTTCCGGTATTCATGGGTGAAACCCGGATCGTAGAGCCGGGAGCGTTCATACCCGGTTCCCAGAAATTCCCCCACCAGGATCAGCGCCGTTTTGGCGATCCCGCTTTCCGCTTGCAGCCGGGGCAAGGTATCGACGGTTCCCCGGAGGATCCGCTCCTCGGGCCAGGATGCCTTGTACACGATTGCCGCGGGGGTATCCCCGGGGTATCCTCCTTCCAGTAATTTTTTTCGCACTTCCCCTATCAGGGCGGCGCTTAAAAAGATCGCCAGGGAAGCCCCGTGGGAAGCGAGGCGACTGAGGTCCTCGTGTTCCGGCATCCCGGTTCTGCCCGAAACCCTGGTGATGATCAGGGTCTGCGAAACTCCGGGGAGGGTATATTCCGCCTTCAGGGCGGCGGCGGCGGCGCAAAAGGAACTAACCCCGGGGACCACCTCGTAGGCAAAACCCAGTTCGTCCAGCCGGTCCATCTGTTCCCGGACGGCCCCGTACAAACCGGGATCCCCGGTGTGGAGCCTGACGGTCATCTGTTTTTTCCCCTCCGCAACGGTGAACCGTTCGATCACCGCTTCCAGGGTCATGGAGGCGCTGTTATACACCGCGCATTCCGGTTTTGCCCAGGAGAGCAGCGCCGGGTTTACGAGAGAACCGGCGTAGATTATCTGATCCGCCCGGGTGATAAGTTCCTTTCCCCGCAGGGTTATCAAGTCCGGGGCCCCCGGCCCGGCTCCGACAAAATATAGCATATGCTTCCCCGATCCTTTACGGCCCCTCCGGTATATTTCACCGGCCCTCCCATTGTTTCAAAATATCCGCGGCCCCGGGGGTACTCCCCAGGAGGCCCCGGGTGGTGGAGAACAACACCGCCCCGGTCTTTATCTTTCCCCCGCACCGGCGATCCAGCTGTTCCTGTATCCCGGCGAGGATCCTCCCTTTGACATCCTCCCAGAGTTTTCCGCCGCCCAAGAGAACCAGGGCCTGCTCGGTGACGGCGCAGTCGAGGATCTGCCCGATTAGGCGCCGGGGGGCCCCCGCAAGGCCCGCATAGGCGGCGAATATCTCAAGTCGGGGATCCCCGTATCTGGAATGGGTATTGAAGTTTCCCGTAACCAACTTTATCAGCTTCCCGATATGCCCCACCAGGAGCAACTGTTCAAAGCCGAACTCCACGGCCATATCCAGGGCCTCGCCGATATAATTACTACAGACCACCGGGACCCTGCCCGCGGCGCCTCCCCAGGCCTTCAAAAAATCTTTGCCGTAGTTCCCCGGGGTGATAAGCGCCTTACGGTCCCCCCCGGCGCGGAGGACTGAAAATTCCGCCCGGATAGCGCCGGTGAATCCGTCATTACTTTTAGGCTCCACCACCCCGCTGGTTCCCAGGATCGAAAGCCCCCCCAGGATCCCCAGCCTAGGGTTGAAGGTCTTTTGGGCGAGGGCTTCCCCCCCGGGGATGGAGATGGTTACGGTAAGCCCCCCCCGGTAGCCGTATTTTTCGCATACCGCCTGAAGGTTTTCGCGGATCATCCTGAGGGGGGTCCGGTTGATGGCGGGGGCGCCCACCGGCGGGTCCAGCCCCGGTTTGGTAACCCGCCCCACCCCCGGCCCGCCCCGGATGATGATCCGGGATGCGCGGTTTTTGGTAACTTCCGCGCGGATCACGATACCGTTCGTTATATCCGGGTCATCCCCCGCATCCTTCCGCACCCCGCAGGACGCCCTTGACCCCTCCCGCCGTATGTCCTCAGGGATAAGGATCACCCGGCTGCCCCGGGGGGTGAGGATCTCCAGGGAGCGCGCTTCCTCGGGGTCTTCGGCGAGAATCAGGGCTGCGGCGGCCCGGGCGGCGGCGGCCGCGCAGGTACCGGTAGTGTACCCGTACCGCAGTTTTTTCCCCTCCAGGATCCGGTATTCATCCATGGGACAAACCCCAGGTTTTACAGCGCTCCAAAAAACGCCGGGCCATGGCGGGCTGGGAATAAAAATAAAGGTGGGGAAATCCGGCGTAGCGGGAAGCGGTAGCCGCGGCGGCGGACCATTGTTCCCCCCGGACGGGTTTTACCGCGATAAAGTCATCCCCCGGACAATCGCTGTCCCAATAGTGGAATTCGTGGCCCCGGAAAACGCCTCCCCGGGGGCAGAGCAGGTTATCGAATTTCGCGGTATAGGAGGCATAGCCAAACCGGACCGGACGATCCTTTTTAACGCAGGAACCGGGAAAAACGTCCGCCATGGGGTATCGTATGCCGCGGGGATCTTCCAGGGTACGGTGGAGGTACATAAAGCCCCCGCATTCGGCGATACAGGGCATACCCGACTGCAGGGCCAGCCGGACCTCCTCCCGCATGGCCCGGTTGTCCGCCAGGGGGGCGCCGTAAAGCTCCGGGTAACCTCCCCCCAGATAGAGGCCGTCCAGCCCCGCCGGAAGCCCCCGGTCACGGAGGGGACTGAAAAAAACCAGTTCCGCCCCCATCTTTTTAAACAGATTGAGGCTGTCCTCATAATAAAAACAAAAGGCCCGGTCCCGGGCAATCCCCAGACGGACCGGAGCGACGGGGGCTTCGTTCATTTCCGGGGGAAGGCCCGAGGCATCCCGCACCCCGAGGGGAGGCGCGGCTTGGGCGAGGCGGATGATACCGTCCATATCCAGGTACTGTTCCATACTCCGGGCCAGGCGGCGGATCTTTTCTTGCAGGTTCCCCAGTTCTTCCGGTGTAACCAGTCCCAGGTGTCTGCTCTCAATGACACAATCCTCCAAAAAAGGAAGATGCCCAAAGACCTTTAGACCGGTTTCCCGTTCGATGAGGGCCTTGAGCCCGGGGTATAATTTTTCCCCGACGCGGTTTAAAACCACCCCCCGGATATGGCTGTTTTCCCTGAAGACGGCCAGGCCCTTGATCCGGGCGGCAACCGAGACGGAAAGGCCCTCGCAATTCTCCACGAGGATCACCGGCGTACCGGTTGTCCGGGCCAGGTGCCAGGTCCCGGCCTCGGTGGTAGTTCCCCCCAGGCCGTCATAGAAGCCCATGACCCCTTCCAAAACGGCGATATCCCCGGCCCGGGTATTTTCATAGAGCAGCCGGACCACGGCCTCCTCATTACAAAAAAAGAGATCCAAATTGGAGGAACAGACGCCGGCGGCCTCCCGGTGAAACAGGGGATCAACATAATCGGGACCGCACTTAAAAGCGGCGGGCCGGTACTTCCGGTCGATCAACGCCCTGAGGATGCCGCAGGTTACGGTGGTTTTACCGGAACCGCTGGAACCCGATGCGATGCAGATCCGGGGCAGGGGATAATCGAACATCCTATCCGCCACCGGAGATAATATACACGGGATCCAGGGCCCGCATCAAATGGTATCCCCCGGTTTCCGCTGCCTTGGACAGGATGATTTCCACCACCTCGCTATCGGCCAAGGCGTGTTTTTTCATCAACCCTGTGGCCGCGGAGAGGGTTTCAAGGGTTATGGCGTTGATCACGATCCGGCACCGGGAATTTTTTTCCAGGACCCCCGCCAGGATTGGTTCCAGCCGGCCGGAACTGCCGCCGATAAAAACCCGGTCCGCCGGGGGCAGCCCCTCCAGCGCTTCGGGAGCCGTGCCGTGAACTATGGTTATATTCCGAAGCCCCTGCTTCTCCCGGTTCCGATCCACGAGGGCGATTGCTTCGGAGTTCCGTTCCACTGCGTACACCCGGCCGTACCTGGCCCGCAGGGCCATCTCGCAGGAAACCGAACCGGTACCCGCGCCGATGTCGTAGGCGGTGCTGTCATTTTCCAGCCTGAGTTTCGCGAGGGATACGGCCCGCACTTCCTCCCGGGTCATGGGGACGGCGGCCCGGTTAAATTCCCCATCCCCCAAAACGTAGTTGCCCCGGGAGAGGGAAAGGGGAGCGGGGTTTTCGACCAGCGCCACCGCAAGGGGATCAAAGGGGAGGGCCGCTAAATTTTTCGCCGGACCGGAGCTGATCCGCTCATCGGGGTAGGAGAGTTTCTCCCCCACGTGGACGGTGAGCTTCCCCAGGCCCTCCCGGGCAAGGACCCCGCAGAGATGCGCGGCATCGGTTTCACCGCCGGTGAGGAAAAAAGTTTTCCGGTGGTACAGAACCGGTCCGGTGATACCCCCCGCCCTGCCGTGAAGGCTCACCACCTTGACATCCTCCCAGGCAAGGCCCAAGAGACCGGTAAAATAAACCAGGGAACTTATCCCGTTTATCACCCGGAAGAACCATCCCCGGTTTTTTATCAGGGGAATGAGTTTCCCGGCCCCGCTGTAAAATCCGCAGTCCCCGGAAAACAGCACCGTCAACTCCTCCCCAGGCATTGATTCGGCCAGGCGGATTATTTCCTCCGCCCCGGTAAGGGCATACCGTCTTTTGCCGCCGGTTAAATTTTCCACCGCGGATAAAAGCCGTTCCGCCCCTATCAGGCAGGAACTTGCCGCGATAACTTCCCGGGCCTCGCCGGTCAGCACCGCCTCCGCGCCGGGGCCTACCCCAACCAGGTATATCTTTTTCCTCGCCATTTTTTCTTTCTCAACCACCTTTTCCGTCCGCAAAAAACTCCGGGGACTCTCTCCGCAAAATTTCCATGATTCCCTTTACCGTATACCCCTCCGCCTCCGCCGGACGTTTGAGGATCACCGGGGTTACCCCCTCCTTTTGGGCGGCGCTTATCTTCTCCGAAAGCCCCCCCTCGGCCCCCGTTTCCTTGGTTACCAGCCAGGAGGCGCCGGTATGCCGCAGCAGGGCCCGGTTAAGGTCCTCCTGAAAAGGTCCCTGCAGGGCTATCACCTGGGCGGGGGAAAATCCCAGGGCCCGACATTTTTTTATGCCCCCTTCCAGGGGCAGGATCCTGAGGAACACCCGCTCCCGCAGTTCCCGCCGGGCAAAGGGTTCCAGATCCTTGCTCCCCGTGGTTAAGAGGATTTTACCCTCCTCCCGGGCCAGCAGGTCCGCGGCCCCTTCCATGGTGTCCGCGTAACGGACCAATGCTTCCCGGGACAGGGGCAGGGCCGCCCGCCGCAGGCGGAGGTAACGACACCGGGCCCCGGCGCAGGCGTCCCGGATGTTTCTCGCCGCCTCCACCGCATAGGGATGGGTGCAGTCGACGACATAGTCCGGCCTGTACCGGAGGAGTTCGCCGTAGATTCCGGCGGCATCCAGCCTGCCCGGCCGCAGCTCGATCCGGGGAGCCCCCTCCCCGGCATCCCCTTCCCCCAGGGCTCTTTCCAGAAGCTCCTTCCCATATTCGGTGGCGGTAAAAACCCGCAGCCGGCAGGGACTTTTGAGGGAGCGCCGGGCTTCTTCGACAAACAACCTGCCCTCGGTGGTTCCCGCAAAAACAAAGATCTCACCCACGCCGGTAGCCCCTGCGGGTTACCATCCTTCCTCCGATAAGTTCGGTTCCGGCGCCGCCGATAATAACCGTGGTAAACATATCGGCCCGGTGGTTCCGCAGTTCCCCCAAGCTGGTGATACGGCTCTTTTCCCCTTTCCGGCCCGCGCAGTTTACAATACCGCAGACCGTAGCCGCACTGCGGTAGCCCAGGATGATGTCGCAGGCTTTTGCAAGATGCCCCTCCCGCCTGGCGCTGCCGGGATTGTAGAGGCAGAGGGGGAAGCCCGCCGCCGCCGCCGAGGAAAGCCGGGCCCCGATCTCCTCCCAGGGGGTGAGGATATCACTGAGGCTGATCACCGCGAAGTCATTGGTCAGGGGGGCCCCCAAAAGGGCCGCCGCGGACAAGGCCGCGGTTATACCCGGCACCACCACTACCTCGACCCCTTCATATTCCGGAGCCAGTTCGTATACCGGTCCCGCAAGGCCGTAGACCCCGGCGTCCCCGGAACACACCAGGGCGGTAGGCTTCCCCTCGGCGGCAAAACCCAGAGCCATCCGGCATCGTTTAAGTTCTCCCCCCATGGGGGTGGAACATTGTTTTTTCTCCCGTATAAGGTTCTGTATCAAACTGAGGTAGCGGTGATACCCAACCACTACCTGGCACGCTTCCAGCGCGTACCGCGCTTCCGCGGTCAGATATTTTTCATCCCCCGGCCCCAGGCTAATCACATAGAGCTTCATGCTTTTCCGGCCTCCGGCAGTTTAGGTATAATATGCCTAATACCGGTTGTCAATAGCAACGGGGCTGTCCGCCAGGGGGAGCGCATACAAACACTGAGCAGAAAAACCGCGAACCTCACGGGCAGACAGGAACGGGGGATACCGGCCACAAATCGTTAATTTATTGTAATACAAATAATTACGTCATGGGAACACGAAAATTTCTAAAATTGAATTTACTGCCTACCCATTTGACTAACACACATACAAG
>JAISOO010000047.1 GCA_031275595.1 Spirochaetaceae bacterium
CGGTGGAAAAACCGGGCTCAAATATAAGGTTAAAGGCCTCCACATCGGTCAATTCCTTATTCGGATGGATCAGGCCCCGTTCAATGGCCTTGCTTTTAACCGCCGCCACTTCAATACCCTTGCCGTCATCGGCGATTTCGATGATGATCATGATGCCTTCGCTGCTTGCCTTAAGGAGGACCATCCCTTCCTCGGGTTTTCCCGCAGCCCTGCGCTCCTCTATGGATTCAATGCCGTGGTCAATAGAATTCCGCACCGAATGCATAATGGGATCCAGCAGATCCTCAATGACCGATTTATCCAGCTCCGTGTCTTCCCCTTCAATAACCAGGTTGATCTTCTTGTTGAGGCTCTTAGACAGATCCCGAACCAGCCGGGGAAAACGGCTGAATATCTGGCTGATGGGTACCATGCGGATCCGCATGACCCCTTCCTGAAGCTCCCCGGTGATCCGCCCCAGGTTCTGGGAAGTGGAGCGGAACTTGCCCACATTGGTCTTTAAAGAGGTTTCAAAGCCGTCCAGAAAGGAGAAAATATCCCCATAGTCCTCGTTGATCTCCTTGCGGATATCCTTAATGGACTGCCCGCCCTGAATGCTTTCAAGATAATCCGGCAGGTGATCAAAAAGGCTCTTGATCTTATCCCGGTAGGCCGTTTCTATGCCATGGAGCTCATTCACCAGATCGTTAAACTGATTGCTAATCTGGTTAAAGGTGGCCTTGGTAATAACCGTTTCGGAAACAAGGTTGAGGAGGTCGTCAATCCGCTTTGAATCGACCCGCAGAATGGAACCGGCCTCTTTGCCCGCCTTCTTGGCATCCGCCGCCTCCCTGGCGCCTCCGCCGGCCTTTGCGCCCTCGTGGTCTTCGGCCTCCGCCGAATCCGGCGCGGCCGCGGGCTTTGCCGGCGCGGGCTGGGGAGCGGGGGCCGCAGCCTTTACCGGTGCGGCCGCGGGCTGGGGCGCGGGGGCCGAGGCTTGTACCGGCGCGGCCGCGGGCTGGGGCGCGGCGCCCTTTTCACCGCTGGTAAGGCTGTTAATATCTACAATCTCCGAGGAAAGGGTTACATCGGGAATAGAAACGTAGCGCTTCAGGTCCTCCACACTGCGGGCACTGGCAATGTAATAGTCCACCTGGGGATAAAAAACATCCTCATAGAGCTGCTCAAAATCCGGCGTCGTCCTTAGTATGGTCCCGACCCCCTTTAGGGCCGCATATACCTGAATGCCCCCCACGGTATTCATCAGGCTGTTTTCATCAAACTGTACGGCAATCCGGTAAATGGGCATACCGCCATCAACGGATTCCTTGAGTTCTAAAAGTTCGTATTCCGAAAGCCCCCCGGCGCCGGAAGGAGCGGCGGCGGCGGGTTTTGGCGGGGGGGCAGCCGGGGCGGCCGCAGGTTTCGCGGCCCCCTTCTTCCGGGCGGAACCCTCGGGCAAAAGGGCGGAAAGACGGCCCTCGATCGCCGAGGTATCCTCCTGATACACCGCCCCGTCCATCCGCTGGGTGATCATCGCCTTTATAATATCAATCGCCGCCAGGAGGGTATCTACTACATCTTCATTAACGGTAACCGCATCCGACCGAATGGCATCAAGCACATCTTCAACCAGATGGGTAAAGTGGGAAAGTTCCATCATCTCCACGGTAGCGGCCCCGCCCTTTAGGGTATGGGCCGCCCGGAAAATTTCATCCACCGCATCCCGGTTTCCGCCTTCATTCTCAAGAACCAAAACATTCTGTTCCAGGGTGTCAACCTGCATCTGGGCTTCACTAAAAAAGTCCTTGAGGAGTTCTTCGTTATTAGGATCCAGATAGTCACTCATATATGGTTAATGTTATACACAAATCGTCTTACGTCAAGAGCGGAATCGGAGAATTCTATTTGTATTAAACTATCCGCCATGATAGAATAGTAATATGAGGATAATTCAAAGAGCTCTTAGAGGCAAATTTCCCTTGTTTTTTCTGTCAATGTTGCTGTTTTTCCCGGTAAGGGCCCTTTTTGGCGCCGATATTACCGTCCCCCGGCTGGAATGGGCTACCCGGGCCGCCTCGGAGGGGGGGGAATTCGTGGTTTCATCGGCGGCGGCGGCGGATATTGCCCTGGAAGGGGGCTATAAATACGGGGCCCTCCTGGGACTTTCCTTTGAATCCGCCGATTTGGGCAAGGCCCTGGCCTACCGGAACTTTACCCTCCAGCCCGGTACTTCCGACCCGCCTACCCAGAGCGAATATAACGCCCTGGTAGACCGGATGAATAACCAGGCGGTTCTTTCCTTCAGGATTGCCAAGGCTACCGCCCGGAATCTCTTTAACCTGCCCCTGGAAGTTTCCTATTTTATAGGGATTGCCGATAATTTCTGCTCCGGGGACGATTTTGTGTCCCGATTCGGGACCGCGCCCATAGGAACCGGGTTCAGGGGCTTTTATTACTTCCCCACGGGAATTGACGGCAATATCTCCCATCAATACAACGGCATCCATGGGGTCCGGGGGACGGGCCTCTCTTTTTCCCTCAGTTCCTGGGATTTTATTGTCCCCATGTTCTATATATACCAGGATTTTTCCTTTGTTGATGAGACCCTGGGAATTTCTGAAAACGGCCATTATTCCGGGGATCTGCGGGTGCTTTTTAACCGGGAAAAATTCAAGATGGAAGCCTTTATGGGGGGGACCGTATCAAAAAGCAGCGACCCTATTATCCGGGGGGGATTGCTGGCCTACTTCAGTTCCGGGATGGGGACGGAATTCCTGCTTCAATTTGGCGTTCCCGGATGGGCGGGGGAGGATTTCAGCATCGATAATTTTTACTTCCTCATAGAGCCCCGGATTGACTTTGGCCTTCTGGCGACGCATATCACTTTTTTTTATCATCCCCTGATATATTTGCAGAAAGAAAATAATTCCGAGCGGGGAAAAGCCGATATTAATATGAAGGTCTTTGCGGGCGATTTAGGGGAATCCGGCCTTGAAGGGGGGCTCGAGATAACCACGGGTTTAAAGGTTGGAGAAATGGAAAATTTTTCCATCTACGCCTCCCCTTTTGCAAGCTTTGTAACCACTGGGCTGCGTTGGGATGTAAAAATCAGGCTGGACCTCCGTTCTTTTGACGATCCGGGCAGTTTGCTTGCATTATTTATGGGTATACGGACGGCATATTAGCATGAAACGAATCGGTATGGTTGTTTTTGGCCTATGGCTTATTATCGCCCCGGAGGCGTTCGGGCTGGATTTTAGGGTTGCCGGGGGCCTGGGGAATCTGGCCTTTGATAAGGACAGGACCGGTCCCTTGGGTTCCGAAACCTTTGAATTCGTATATCATCCCTTTGGGCTTGTCCGCCTGGAGGGGGACTATTCCGATATTATCAGCTTCGACGCGGGATTTGAGATGGATCCCATACTGCGGAACAGGATTATCACCAACATCAGTTTTAATACCGACTATGTCCGTTTTGATATTGGACCCTTTATGGGGGCCTTTAATACGGAAGAAAAGATCATCAACCCCGGCATCGGTTCCACCCTGACCCTGGAGCTTCCGGGGATCATCTTCGGCTCCGTAAGCGCGGCCTCCACCTTAGGGGCCGCGGTAAACGCCAGGGGGGATTATTTGCAGGAAGCGGGAGAAATAGCCCTGGGATTCTGGATTCCCCATGTTATATGTACCTTGAGCCTCCAGTCCAGGGCCTTTACCGAAAAGGCGGAGGGGGATCTGGTGATTAAAGATGAGCGGCTCCGGTATCAATTACGGGCGGATGTTTTTGCGAAAAACGTCCCCTATACGGTTTATGTGGATATAGGCTATCAAAGTCTAAAACGTTCATATACTAATATTATTGCCGGCCAAACCGACACGGATGAATTTAAGTCAATCTATACGGGATTTGAGGCAACCTTTAGGCTGAACAGCTTCTTTAAGCTCATCCTGGGGGCCGAAATGCCGGTCTATTCCTGGCCCGAAAAACCGCTTAAAAAGCCCGACAGGGGCTTGTTCTTCCAGGCCCATACGGGATTTATTGTGACCATCCCCGAATGATCCCCCGCAGTAATTCCGAATTTAAAACCCCTTGCGGGCGAATATGAGGAAAGGTATTGTAAAGCAAGCCGTTCAATCTGAAAAACGATGAAACAAGTCTTTAAGCTCCCTTTTTTTGCTATGGGTACTGAGCTTGTTTCATCGTTTTTTACCATAAAGAAGCATCATAAAAACCGGTATTTCCGAAAAGGAGAAAAATGAGCCTCCCCGGAGCAGAGCTCCGGGGTATCCCTAAGCGTTGCCATATTTGCGGGGAGGCTCGTTCGATAGGAAGTTTATAGTACCGTCTGGTTTAATACAAAATTTTTGTAAGCG
>JAISOO010000126.1 GCA_031275595.1 Spirochaetaceae bacterium
CCCGTGGGGGCCATTTACGAGCGGGACGACACCTCCAAAGTGTGGGCCGCCCTGCAGAATCCCGAAACCCACGCGGTGGTTCAGATCGCCCCGGCGGTCCGGGTCGCCCTGGCGGAGGAATTCGGGCTTCCCCCGGGTACGGTCTTTACCAGGAAGATCTACGCCGCCCTGCGGCGCCTGGGCTTTAAGACCGTGTTCGACACCAACTTCTCCGCGGATCTTACCATCATGGAAGAGGGTTCGGAGCTGGTGAAGCGTCTTACTTCCGGCGGGGAGATACCCCTGATCACCAGTTGCTGCCCCGCCTGGGTGGACTATATGGAAAAATACTACAGCGACATGATCCCCAACTTCTCCACCGCCAAGAGTCCCCAGCAGATGATGGGGGCCATGATCAAAGCCTACTGGGCCGGTAAGGCCGGGATAGATCCTGCCAAGGTTTATTCGGTTTCGGTCATGCCCTGTACCGCGAAGAAGTGGGAGACCCGGCGGAACGACGACATGAAAAGCGCCGGCCACGGCTACGATGTGGACATCGTTATCACCACCCGGGAGCTGGCCCGGATGATCAAACAGGCGGGCATCGAGATCCTCAAGCTGGACGACGAGGAAGCGGACAACCCTCTGGGGCCCTACACCGGCGCGGGAACGATCTTCGGCGTCACCGGCGGGGTCATGGAGGCGGCGGTGCGGAGCGCCTATTACCTGGTGACCAAAAAGGAATTGGAGGATGTAAACTTTACCCCCGTCCGGGGCCTTGAGGGCATCAAAGAGGCGGAGGTGGATTTTCAGAACGGCCTTAAGATCCGCATCGCCGTGGCCCACCAGATGGGGAATATCGCCGCGGTACTGGACAAGATCCGGGCAGCCCGGGACGCGGGGCGGGAAACCCCCTACCACTTTGTGGAGGTCATGGCCTGCCGGGGCGGCTGCGTGTCCGGCGGCGGCCAGCCCTACGGCGGCACCGACGAGGTCCGCAAATCGCGGGCAAAGGGAATCTACGAGGACGATCAGAAATCCGGTTTCCGCTGTTCCCATCAGAATCCCTTTATCAAGCAGGTGTACGACGAATTTTTGGGTGAACCCAACGGCCACAAGGCCCACGAACTCCTCCACACCAAGTACACCGAGCTGCCCTTGTATTTGAGATAGCCCCCCCCTTTCAACGTTTTATGCCCCTAATGGCCCTTTGCCGTTAGGGGTTTTTTTGTATCACAATGCGGGTTCGGCGATGGTTTTGCCGCCCTCCCGTCTTTTGTTTTTCGGCAATATTTTTCTGTCAAGATTTTTGTGTATCATGCGAGGCTTTCCCAAAACTTCAGTTTTTGGGAAGACAAGCTCTGCTTGTCAAGCTGCCTTGATGTTAGTAGGAAAACCGGGCCTTGGGCCGGTTTTCCCAAGAGATTGGGACAAAACCAACCGGGTTTTGGAACAAGCTCAGATGATTTAGTCTAAGCAGGGTACTAAGAAGCATCAAGGAGTAGGGCCCGGAAGCCGGATGTTCACTCGAAGCGGGGACCGGTTTTCTTATCCCCCTGGTGTTTTATAAAGGCGGGGAGTATACTACTCCGACAAAATCAGGCTGAGAGGTGTTATATGGCAGGCAAGGTGTTGATTCTTAGCGGCGGATGGGACGGACATGAACCCACGTTGATCAGCGAGCGTTTCAGGAAGTTTCTTGAAGGCGAGGGCTTTGATGTTTCCGTGGAGAACAATCTGGAAGTCCTTAAGGACAAGGAACTGCTCTCCGGTTTGGATCTTTTTGTTCCCATATGGACCATGTGCCAGGAACCCCTGGGTTACGGTTTTTTCGAACCCCTTCTGGAAGCGGTGGGAGGGGGTGTGGGGCTCGCGGGAAACCACGGCGGTATGTGCGATGCCTTCCGAAACAGTGTTGAGTATCAGTTTATGACAGGGGCCAATTGGGTATCCCATCCCGGGGGGGACGGTACCAAGTACAGGGTAAATATTATCAGCAAATCCAATCCCCTTACCGACGGGATAGATGATTTTGACGTCAGTTCCGAACAGTACTACCTCCATGTGGACCCCGCCAACGAAGTTCTGGCCACTACCCGGTTCCCCACGGTCCGGTGGTACCATTCCGCCAACGGCGAAGTTGATGTACCCCAGGTATGGACGCGGAAGTGGGGTTATGGCAGGGTCTTCTATAACGCCCTGGGCCACCATGACGATGTGTTCAATATTCCCGGAGCCTGGGAACTGATGAAACGGGGGTTGCTCTGGGCTGCGGAAGGTAAGCGCATCGCCGTGGAAAAGGGCTATAAGGCGGACGACTGGAAGAGTCCGGTAAAAATGTATTAGGAGAAGGAAATAAATCATGGCTATACAGCGAATTGGCATTGTCGGCATTGGAAATATCAGCGGCATCTACCTGGCGAATCTAAATGGTATGTTTTCCAAGCGAGTAAAGGTGACCGCTGTGACGGATCTGATAGAGGAGCGGGCGGCCAAGGCCGGCGCGGATTATGGGATCCCCCATATTAAGAAGACCACGGATCTGATCAATAGTCCCGATGTGGATATTATCCTGAACCTCACTGAACCCTATAACCATTACGGGGTGGCCCTGGAAGCG
>JAISOO010000033.1 GCA_031275595.1 Spirochaetaceae bacterium
TCGGGGTTGAAAGGTTTTATACATCATTTGTCGTTGGATACAATCCCTTCAATGATGGTATTAGGGAACAAATCATTTTGGGAGCCGGTTTTGGATCAATTATTCAACTGGGTAAAATATTCTATTTGAACCCTGAAATCACGGCGCATAATTGGATTAATGAGGATTTTCAGCAATATGTGAGCTTTATTCCTTATTTTGGATATAATATTATTCCCAATTTAAGTGTTGTAATTGGTCCATCAGTAGTGTGGACATATAACGATCCCGATGCGGGAAGTCCCTTTTTTAAGATAGCTGAATACTCAATAAATGAAGAGAATAAACTCTATTTTGGGGCAAGGATAGCATTAAGGTATCGTTGGTAAAATGAAACGAGCCTCCGCGGGGTAAGCCCCACGGTATCTGTAGCGTCGCTTTGTTTGGCGGAGGCTCTCGATAGGGAATTGCGTACCTCCGGTCCGGTTATACCTCCCATATCAGCTGTTCCAAAATCCCTAAATAACAATACTTGACAACATCCTTTCCTATGTATTATGACAACGTATAGTAATGTTTAGCAACAATCCAAAAGCACTTCAGGACTACTATAAGGGTTACTATGCCGATTAAAATTCCGATAACCCTTCCCGCTTACGAGGCCCTGCGGGGAGAAAATGTTTTTGTCATGACCGACGACAGGGCGGAACACCAGGATATACGTCCCCTCAAGGTGGGGATTGTCAACCTTATGCCCACCACGGTGGATACGGAGATCCAACTCCTCAGGCTTTTGGGGAATAGCCCTCTTCAGGTGGATATCAATCTTCTCCGTATGGGAAGCCACGAGTCCCGAAATGCTCCGCCGGGGCATCTGGACCGGTTTTACCTCAGTTCCGAGGAGATTATCCGGCAAAATATCCGCTTTGACGGCTTGATCATCACCGGCGCTCCGGTGGAGACCCTGCCTTTTGAGGAAGTTGACTATTGGAGCGAGTTGGCGGCGGTACTGGATTACTCCTCAAAGAATGTCTGGTCCACTCTGCATATCTGTTGGGGCGCCCAGGCGGGACTGTACCACCATTACGGGGTTCCCAAACTGGAACTGCCCCGGAAGCTTTTCGGTATATTCCCCCACGGAGTGAACGAGCGGCATACCACCCTTTTCCGGGGCTTTGACGACGAATTTCTGGCCCCCCAGTCCCGGTATACCGAAAGCGACCGGAAGGTAATTGCCGCCATACCGGAGCTGACCATCGAATCGGAAACCGGCGATGTGGGGATCTTTATCGTTACCGCCCGGGAAGGCCGGGAGATCTACGTTACAGGCCATTTGGAGTACGATCCCCTGACCCTGGACAAGGAGTACCGCCGGGACCTGGGGAAGGGTCTTGCTACCGATGTTCCCAGGAACTATTACCCAGGGAATGACCCTTCCAAAGCGCCGGTGGTTCGCTGGCGGGCCCACGCACATCTTTTTTTCCTAAACTGGTTGAACTACGTATACCAGGAAACACCCTACGATCTGGCGGAGTTATAGAAAATTGTGAGAAACGGAAAAAACGTATATTTTTGAAGAAATTCCGAAAATCGGAAATTTCGCCCTAAAAAAAGAGGAATTTCTTCACTTTTAAAATTTTTTTCCTTATTTCTGACGATGATTATCCAGAGAGGTGAAAGTTTGATTAAGGCTGCGTGCGAGGGCGTCTTTACGTTCAGGCAAGTTGCGGAACGGCTCAAAATAAGCAAACGCCGGGTAAGTGACAGGGCGTTCATCCATGGCAATACCGGCCGCGTTCCGGTCAATAAAACACCCCTGGAAACACGACAGAAAATCATCACTAAGTATATCATCCCAAAAAAGATTACAAACGGAGGAAAAAAGCGTGTTCAGTAATAAAAAGGCGATCATACTGGTAGACGATAATCCGGTCAATTTAATGATTGGAAAGAATATTCTAAAAGACAGCTACCAAGTTATTACGGTTCCTTCCGGAAAAAAGCTCTTTGCCGCTCTGGAGGTGACAAGCCCGGATCTTATCCTCCTGGACATTGATATGCCGGAGATGAACGGCTTCCAGGTCATCAAACGCCTGAAAGCCGGCCCCCGGACTGCCGAAATTTCGGTTATATTTTTGAGCGCCAACAACAGTCTGGAAAATATACACCAAGCGTTCTCTCTGGGGGCTGCGGATTTTATCCAGAAGCCCTGCCATCCGCCTCTCTTACAGAGGTGTGTTGCGGCCCAAATCCTGGCAGAATCCCAGGCAAAGCAAATCCGGGAATGTGAGAACCAAATACAGACCCTGATTCAGGACAAACGGAGCGCGCTGGGGGATCTGCAAAGCCGCCTGCTGAAAACCGTCATCGACATGGTGGAGCGCCGGGACGAAGTAAGCGGCGGCCACGCAGAACGGACCCGTAAATACATGGAAGTGCTGCTGGACGTACTGGTTAAAAACAATGTTTATGAGGATGTCATCAAGTCCTGGCAGAAAGACCTGTTCTTACAGTCAGCCATTTTGTACGATCTCGGGAAAATATCGGTTAAGGATACCATCCTTTTGAAGCCCGAAAAACTGGCGGAAAATGAATACGATGAAATGAAAAAGCATACCCTGATGGGCGTCAAAATCATTGAAGATATCAAGGCGGGAATGAATGACAATTCCGCCGAAACCAGTATCCTGGATTATGCCAAGGTATTCGCTGGTTTCCATCATGAAAAATGGGACGGAACCGGCTATCCATACGGCCTCAAGGGGTACAATATCCCCCTCCCCGGACGGCTCATGGCCATTGCGGATGTATATGGCGCGCTCACCGTTAAGCGCCCGTACAAAAAGCCGTACACCCACGAGGAAGCGATAGAGATCATCACTCAGGGGAAAGGTACCCATTTTGATCCCATGCTGGTGGATCTGTTTATCACGGTGGCGGACCAGTTCAGGGCAATAGGGAACCTATAGCGGAAGGGTGTATAGCGGTATTTGACTCTTCCATGCTTCTTTTATTGGCGAAGCGATACGGTTTAATACCCCGGAGCTTTGCTCCGGCTGAAAGGACGAGTATAATGGAAGGATGAGCGAATTAATACGCAAAGAACACAATGTGAGTATAATAATG
>JAISOO010000052.1 GCA_031275595.1 Spirochaetaceae bacterium
CTTTTTAAGCCGGGGTTCATAGTTTTTCATCACAGGGCCTCTCCGCATTTCCTGCAAACCCGGGTTTTGGTTGTCCCGTCCAGCTTATACCCAATCCGGGTGGGGCCGCATTTTTTGCAGACGATTAACACGTTGGAACTGTGGATCGCCGCCTCGATTTCGACAATGCCCCCCCGGTCCTGCTGGTTCCGGCGCTTCTGCGCCTTTTTTACGATGTTTACCCCTTCCACGACCAGCCGGTCCTTATCGCGGAGGATTTTAAGAATCCGTCCCCGCTTACCCTTGTCCTTACCGGTGATGATCTGAACGGTGTCTTCTTTTTTCAGTTTAAATTTATGCGCCGCTTCTGCCATGCCTTTTTCTCCTTAATAAACCCCCAGGGGTTTATAATACCTCCGGGGCAAGGGATACAATCTTCATAAAATCCTTCTCCCGCAGTTCCCGGGCCACGGGCCCGAAGATCCGTTTTCCCTTGGGGTTCATACTCGCGTCGATGATCACGCAGGCGTTATCATCAAAACGGATATACGTTCCGTCGGGACGCCGGTATTCCTTGTGGGTCCGCACCACCACCGCTTTTTCAACGGTTCCCTTTTTAATCGTCGATGTGGGCAGGGCGTCTTTTACCGCCACCACAATAATATCGCCGATCCCCGCGTATTTCCGCCTGGTGCCGCCCAGGACCTTAATACACTGAACGATCTTGGCCCCTGAATTGTCCGCCACATTCAGGAAAGTCTCTACCTGAATCATTTTTCTCGCTCTCCTTATTTGGCGCGTTCAATAATTTCCGCAAGTCTCCAGCATTTTTCCCTGCTGATGGGACGACATTCCACCACCCGAACCCGGTCGCCGGTTTTCGCCTGGTTGGTTTCGTCATGGGCCTTTACCTTTTTGACCCGCTTTACATACTTTTTATACAGCGAATGTAAGGTTGTGGTTTCAACGGCCACCACGATGGTTTTATTCATCTTGTCGCTTTTAACGACGCCCACAAACTCTTTTTTTCCGCTTTTCGCTTTAACAGCCTGCTCTGCCACGGTTTTTCTCCTTTACTCCTGGGGCGCCGGTTCCTGCCGGCCGGTCTCCTGCTGATGGATCAGGGTATTCAGCCGGGCAATCTGCCGGCGCATCACCCGCTTTTGCAGGGGATTATCCACATGACCGATGACCACCTGAAAACGAAATTCCATATATTTCTTTTTGAGTTCATCCCGCTTTGCCTTGAGCTCGGCAAAACTTAAATTCTTAAACGAATTCTTCATACCCCAGCCTCACCTACGCGCCCAGTTCCATGTCGGCGCGGGCCACAAATTTGGTTTTGATGGGCAGTTTAGCCCCCGCCAGGGTCATGGCTTCCTCGGCGATGGTCTTTTCAACGCCCCCCAGCTCAAACATCACGGTGCCGGGTTTTACCACCGCCACCCAATATTCCGGGGCGCCTTTCCCCTTGCCCATGCGGGTTTCCGCGGGCTTTTTGGAATAGGGTTTGTCCGGGAAGATCCGGATCCATATTTTGCCCCCCCGCTTGATATGGCGGTTCAGGGCGATACGGGCCGCCTCTATCTGCCGGTTGGTTATCCACATCCGGTCCAGGGCCACCAGGGCATAATCCCCAAAGGCCACAAAATTTCCCCGGGTCGCGTTTCCCGGCATATTACCCCGCTGCACCTTCCGGTGTTTTACACGTTTTGGACTCAGCATAGATTAACTCCTCGCCGCCGCCATAGGCCGGTCACGCCGCTTGCGGACCAGGGCCCCGGCGTCTTCTTTTTGCTCTTTGCCGTACTTCATGCCGTTAAAGACCCATACCTTCACCCCGATGGAGCCAAAAGTGGTGTGGGCCTCGGCAAAACCGTAATCAATATCCGCCCGCAGGGTATGCAGGGGAATACGGCCTTCCTTGGCTTCCTCGGTCCGGGACATTTCCGCCCCCCCCAGCCGGCCGGAAAGCCGCACTTTCACGCCCTGGGCATTGCCCTTTTTAATGGCGTTGGAAATTGCCTGCTTCATGGTCCGCCTGAACGATGACCGGGCCAAAAGCTGCCGGGCAATATTCTGGGCGACGATCTGGGCGTTATTATCGGCGTTCCGTACTTCTTTAATTTTAATCTGAATCTTCTTCGCCACGTGCTTCTGAAGTTCCGCGCCGATTTTTTCAATGTTCGCGCCCTTAATTCCGATAATCACCCCGGGCCGGGCGGTGTGGATGGTAATGGTGATCCGCTGAGGATGGCGGACAATTTCCAGCTCCGCGATATCCGCCCCTTTAGTCTCGGGCATACCCAGAATAAACTTCCTCAGCTTCAGGTCTTCATGGAGCGTATTGGCGTATTCCTTGGGATCCACATACCACCGGGAAGCCCAGGTTTTATTGATACCGATCCGCAGTCCTACGGGATTTACTTTTTGTCCCACCTTCTTCCCCCGCCTTTACCGCGAACCCGCGGTCCGCGTTGTTTCGTCTACTACCACGGTAATGTGGCACATTCTTTTTAGAAGCATATCCGCCCGGCCCCGGGCCCGGAACCAGACCCGTTTCATCCGGGGGCCTTCGTCAACCAAAATTTCCCGCACATAGAGCATATCTTCGGCAAGCTGTTTATTGCCGCTCAGGGCGTTGGAAGCGGCGGATTTTACCGTCTTCCTGATAAGCCGGGCCCCTTTGTGGGGCATATGCTCCAGCAGGGACATGGCCTCCGGGTAGGGCTTACGCCGGATAAGATCGGCCACCGGCCGGATCTTAAAAGGCGAGGCGATAAGGTACTTCGTAATTGCCTTATAACCGGTGCTGCCGGAGGCGGTTTTTTTCGTTTCCATATACCTACCTGCTTATTTTGCGGAGGCCTTCTTGTCCGAACCCGCGTGCCCCCGGAAAATCCGGGTAGGGGCGAATTCGCCAAGCTTATGACCCACCAGGTTTTCCGTAATATATACGGGAATCCAGGTTTTACCGTTATAGACCGAGATGGTCCCCCCCACCATTTCGGGAATGATGGTGGAACAGCGGGAATAGGTTTTAATCATCTTCCTGTCCCCGGACTTGCTCAACTCCAGCACTTTTTTATAAAGGCTCTTCTCAATGAAGGGCCCTTTCTTAATGGACCTTGACACCCTGTACTCCTATTTCTTTTTACCGCGGCTGACGATAAACCGGGAGGAAGGCTTATGCTTACTCCGGGTCTTGAAACCCTTGGTCGGCTGGCCCCAGGGGCTTACCGGATGAATACCCTTGTTTTTTCCCTCGCCGCCCCCATGGGGGTGATCGACGGGGTTCATGGCCATACCGCGGACCGTGGGACGCACCCCCAGCCAGCGTTTCCGCCCCGCCTTACCCAGGGTTACGTTCATGTGATCCTCGTTACCCACCGCGCCCAGGGTGGCGTAACATTTTTTAAACACCATCCGCATTTCCCCGGAGGGCAGCTTCAGGGTAACATAATCCCCTTCCTTGGCGGCGATAAGGGCGCCGGACCCGGCGGACCGGGCCATCTGCCCGCCCCGGCCCAGGGTGAGCTCGATATTATGAACGGTAAATCCCAGGGGAATATTTTCCAGGGGCAGGGCGTTGCCCGTTTCAATAGGCGCCTGGGGGCCGCTCATGACACGGGCGTTCACCGCAAGGCCCTTGGGGGCGAGGATATACCGCTTTTCCCCGTCGGCGTATGTAATCAGCGCGATATTGGCGCTCCGGTTGGGATCATATTCAATAGAAACAACCTTGCCGGGAATACCGGTTTTGTCCCGCCGGAAATCGATGATCCGGTAGCGCCGTTTGTGGCCGCCCCCCTTGTGCCGGACGCTGATCCGGCCGTTGGAATCCCGGCCCGCTTTTTCCGGGCGGCCCGAAGTGAGGGATTTTTCCGGCTTTACGCCTTTGGTGAGGTCCGAATAATCCAAACTGGTCCACTGCCGCATCCCCGCGGTAATGGGCTTATACGTTTTTATTCCCATTTATATTCCCCTACACGCCTTCGAAGATGCTTATCTTCTCATCCTTGGGCAGACGGATAATCGCCTTCTTCCAGGAGGAAGTATACCCGGAGCGGGAACGCTGCCGTTTGGGTTTTCCCCCCACCACCATCACCGTACAGGAAATGGGATGGACATTAAACAACCGGCGGACCGCTTCCTTGATCTGGATTTTGGTCGCCGCCGGATCCACCTTAAACACATATTTTCCCTCTTCCCGGAGCAGGTTCGCCTTTTCGGAAAGCACCGGCGCCAAGAGGATATCTTCGTACATCATTCTTTTTCAGCCTCCCCGCCCTGGTCCGCCGCGGCACCATAAAAGGCATTAAGATTTTTCGCGGCGGTTTCCAGCATCAGCACCTGCCGCCCATAAAAAAGATCGTGGGCCCGCAGACGGTTATAGGAAAGGTAACTCAGCCAGGGTATATTGGCGGCGGCCCG
>JAISOO010000083.1 GCA_031275595.1 Spirochaetaceae bacterium
TGCTTATCGCAGGTAGTAAGGTTCAGCTCTTCCCCGGCCGCGTCGAGGATTTTTTTTATGGTCAGCTGATCCAGGGGCTGGGCAAAACAGAAGCCCCCCCCGGGACCCCGGACAGAGGAGACGATCCCCGCCTTTCTTAGCTTAAAAAAGATCTGCTCTAAAAACACGGAGGAGATATTTTCCTCTTCAGACAGGTTGTTAATGGACACAGGAGACCCGTCTTTTCCCAGCCTCGCCAAGGCCAGCGATGCCCGAAGCGCGTAACGACCTCGTGTTGTAATCCGCATGGGGAAACACCCCCTTCTATTTTATTCGCGATGGGGTCTAATACCCAGGAACCCTCCCGCCGGCCCGGGAGGGGCTTCAGGGTAGAGGTCCATTTGACCACAATTATATAGAAATTTTTATAAAAGTAAAACATATTTTATAAAAAAAGTCCAGTATTTTGAAAAAAAATCCATGCAAAAGCGTTTACCGTGTATCCGAATACATTGTAATTTCCTCACCGTACCGGTGCATTTCCCGTAATGTATTACGGATAAAGAGTAAAGGCCTTTGCCCGGAGGTTCCGGCAGTATTGACAGCCCTTCACGTCCATAGTATCTTAAATAAGACCTATAATGGCAAGGAGATAAAATATGGCCCAGGCCAGTAAAAATGCCCGTACATCCAGCACAACCCAGAAGTTCTTTTGTTCCTGCGGGGGCGAAGTCAAGATGAAAACCATTTTTGAAAGCGGCAAGATCAAGAATATTGCCGAATGTGAGAAGTGTAAACGGACCGAACGGCGTCCGTCGGATTTTAAATAGCGGGTTTAGCCGTTAATTTTTGTATTAAAAAACCGGCGTATTTTATATCAATATGATACCGCGGTTTTAATAATTTATTTTTCTATGTGGGGGTTTTCACTTGGCAGGTAAAATCAGTTCCGCCGAAAAACGTCATCGGCAGAGTGAGGAACGCCGTCTGCGGAATAAGGCGGTAAAGAGTTCCGTTAGGACCAGTGCTAAAAAATTTGTTCTTTTAGCCCGTCAGAAAGAGGTCGATAACGCTGAGGCGGCGCTTAAAGACATGATAAAGAAGATAGACACTGCCGCACGGAAGGGAATTATTAAGAAAAATGCCGCGGCCCGGAAAAAATCAAGGATGCAGCGTCTTTTTAATACCCTTAAAGCGGCCCCATAGGCTATTCTACTCCGGCAGGGGAATAGGGCCGGGCATACATCGTGGTCTTAGAATGAGGGTATAATGGCGGGCAAGAAGGTAACCAAGGCTGATATTGTCGATGCGGTATATCAAAAGACAGGGATGAGCCGTAAGGAAATTCGGACGGTGGTCGATCTTTTTCTTGATGAGATAAAAAACGCCCTCATAGAACAGATGATCATAGAATTGCGGGGTTTTGGGACCTTTGAGATCCGGGTTAGGAAGGGCCGCCAGAAAGCGCGGAACCCCAAGACCGGAGAAGCGGTATCCGTTAATTCCCATGGAATCGCCGCATTCCGGCCCGGAAGGGAACTGAAACAGGATGTATGGGGTCTGGGCTCAAAGGAAGCGCCCCCCGGAGAGGAACGCGGGGACGCTGATTTTAAGGGCGGGGACCTGTGACCTTGCCTGCGGGCCGCAGCGGAGTTTCCCGTTTTTTTATCCATCTGGCGGCCCTGCTCTTGGGCGCGGTTCTGTTTGCCGCCGCTTTCCCGAACCTGTTTATCGGGAAGGGCGCGGCCTTTCTGGGGTGGATCGCCTTTGTGCCGGTCTTTTGGCTTATTTCCCGGGTGGGCCTGGGGGCCTCCGTATTCTGGGGCGCCCTCTATGGCTATGCCGCCTATGGCCTTTTTAACTATTGGCTCAGTGTTTTTCATCCCCTGGCGGGCCTTATCGTAGGAGCCATCTACCTTGTTTATTTTGCCCTGTTTTTTCCCCTGCTAAAACTGGCGGTGCTCCTCTTTCCCCGGCGGGGCTATATACTCCAGTGGATCCTCTGGATAGCCTATGCGTACCTGAGGACCCAGGGCTTTCTGGGCTATCCCTATGGAATCGCCGGATATTCCCAGTGGAGCCTGCCGCCGCTTATTCAGATCGCCAGCCTCTTTGGGGTATGGGGGGTTTCCGCCCTGGTGGTATTTCCCTCGGCCTATCTGGCCGCCGCCCTGGCCGCCGGAAAAGCAAAAACCTTTTTTTCCCGGGAGCGGCTCCCCGGTTTATTGTGGCTCGGTGCCCTGGGGGGGACCCTCGTTTTTGGCTTCCTTTCCCCGGTGGATTATTCTCAAGCCCCTGCCGCCCGGATAGCCCTGGTTCAGCATAATACCGACCCCTGGCGGGGGGATCTGGAGGACTACCGGAGAAATTACGAGGTTTTGAAACGGCTCTCCCTGGAAGCCCTGGACGCGCGGCCTAGGCCGGATCTGGTGGTATGGTCCGAAACGGCCTTTGTTCCCCGCATTTACTGGCATACCACCTACCGGGATGATCCCCAATCCTATGTCCTGGTTAAGGAACTGCTGGATTTTCTGAAACTCCAGGACGTACCCTTCGTAATCGGCAACGACGACGCCCGGAAGGAGCTTAACGAAAACGGCCTTTGGGAGCGGGTGGATTACAATGCGGTGATGCTTTTTGATCGGGGGGAAATAGCCGCCCTGTACCGCAAACTGCATCTGGTTCCCTTTACGGAGCATTTCCCCTACGAAAAACAGCTTCCCTGGGTCTACCAGGCCCTTCTGAACGCGGATACCCACTTCTGGAAAACCGGCGATGAAGCCACGGTCTTCGAAATCGGGGGCCTCAAATTTTCCACCCCCATTTGTTTTGAGGATACCTTTGGCTACCTGTCCCGGGATTTTGTACGAAACGGGGCGGAAATAATCGTCAATCTTAGTAACGACGCCTGGTCTAAAAGCCTCCCCGCCCAGATGCAGCACCTGTCTATGGCGGTGTTCCGGGCCGTAGAGAACCGCCGTTCCCTGGTACGGTCCACCGCCTCGGGGCAAACCTGCGGGGTGGACCCCAACGGTAGGATCCTTGCCATGGCGGAACCCTTTGTTGAAACCCAGTTGACCCTTGAGGTTCCGGTGGTAAAAACAACTTCGTTTTATACCCAGGCGGGGGATTTTCTCCCCCTGGTTTTTATCATCGCCGGCGGAATCCTATTGATAGGCGGCTTGATCCTGCATATAGCTCATCATAAAAAAAGGCCATAGTCTTTCCCCACACTCCACCCTTCACTCCCCACCCTTTCCGGCGCCAAGCGCCGGTTTGAGCAACTTCCGCAAATTTTTCGGATATAGCTTCAAATGCATCCGTCAAAAGAGGGTCAAATTGGCGCCCCTTTTCGGATAAGATGATCTGCTTTGCCTCTTCCGGCGGCAGGGGGTCTTTATAGGGACGTTTTGAGATCAATGCATCGTACACATCGGCTATGGCCATTATACGCCCCTCAAGGGGAATCTTTACATTCTGAAGTCCCAGGGGGTAACCGGTGCCGTCCCATCTTTCATGATGGGCCGCGGCAAAATTTTTTGCGTGGTCTAAAAAAGAGGATGCCGCCGTCTCTCTTTCAATGGATATAAGTATTTTTTCCCCCCAGCCGGCGTGGTGCTTTACCAGTTTAAATTCCTCCGGGCTATACTTACCGGGCTTATTCAGGAGGGAATTGTCGATCCTGATCTTTCCCAGGTCATGAAGCTGGGAGGCCGCAACCAGCGATGCCGGATCCCAAGCGATGGTTTCATCGGTGTAAATTTTTTCCGCCATGAGGCGATCCGCCAGGAGGCTTACATAGTTTTGGATTCGGACAATATGCCCCTGTGGTTCACTATTCGGGAACTCTATCAGTTCCGCCAGGGTCCGGATGATTGAATTCTGCGGCTCTCTCGCCGGTTCGGAGATTTTGAGCCCCCCCTGCTGGGCTATGATTATATGGTTTTCGATACGGCGCATCAGGAGGATGGGAGAAAAGGGCTTAAAAATATAATCCACGGCCCCAAGTCCCAGACCTTCAAGTTCATGGCCGGGATCAATATAGGCGGAGAGAAATATAACCGGAATGT
>JAISOO010000086.1 GCA_031275595.1 Spirochaetaceae bacterium
AAAAAACCGAAGAGGCTTCCGCAGAAGCCGCCGGCGATGTGGGCGAATTCGGAGATGTTGTTGGAACTAAAGGCGTTCACCAGCTCCTTGCCCAGGTACAGCACCAGGACCAGAATAAAGGTGAGGGGAATTTCCCCCTTGTTGAAATTGGTAAAGGACGCCAGGAGGATCATCATGAAGACCACCCCCGAGGCCCCCATGAGGGCGGTGCGGAAAAAAAGCACGTTCAATATGCCGGTTACCAGGGCGGTGATGAGGATCATAAAAAGCAGGGACGTGGAACCGTAATTCTCTTCCAGAATGGGGCCGATGAGGAGGATGAAGGCGAAATTGGAAAGCAGGTGGGTCCAGTTCTCGTGGCCCGCGATGTGGGTCAGGAGGGTGAGCCAGCAGCGGAGGCTGCCGGAGAAAAAATTCCCCTTGCCGGGCACCATGAACCAGTATTCCGCGAGGCCCCGGAAGATCGTTTGGGAAAGGACCAGCACTATGGCGCAGATAAAGGTGTAGGTCAGCACGGTGGGGGCGTTGTATTTGATCCGCATAGTTACCTCATGTGTTTTTCAGTTCAATCTGAACCGGGCAATGATCCGAGCCTTCCACATCGGGCCGGATGATCGACGACTTTATTTTGGGCAGAAAGGCCCGGTCCGTACAGTGGTAGTCGATTCTCCACCCCACGTTCCGTTCCCGGGCGCCCCCCCGGTAGGACCACCAGCTGTAATGCCCCGCCTGGCCGGGGTGGAAATGCCGGAAGGTGTCCACGTGGCCCGCGGCGGTATAGGCGTCCATCCAGGCCCGCTCCTCCGGCAGGTAGCCCGCGTTCCCCTCGTTCTCTTTGGGGCGGGCCAAATCAATGGGGGTGTGGGCGATGTTGTAGTCCCCGCAGAGGACAAAATGGCGGCCCTTGGCGGCCAGGGCGTTGCAGAGTTCCAGCATGGCGGCGCAGAACTCCAGCTTGTAGCCCAGCCGGGCCCCGCCGTCCTGGGAATTGGGGAAATAGGCGGAAATGAGGGTGAAATCCTTAAATTCCGCCTGAAGGACCCGGCCTTCCCGGTCGAATTCGGCGATCCCCAGGGGCTTTACCTCCAGGGGCTTGATCCGGCTGTAAACCGCCACCCCGGAATAGCCTTTTTTTTCGGCGCTGGCCCAAAAGCTGGCATACACCTTGCCGTCCCGGTTCCGGGGGCTTATCAGTTCCGGGGAAAGCTGGTCAGGATGGGCCTTGGTTTCCTGGAGGCAGAGCATATCCGGCGATTCATCCGCCAGCCACCGGACAAAGCCCCGCTTTTCCACCGCCCGGACGCCGTTCACGTTCCATGAGAGAATTCGCATAAAACCAATATAGACATCAAGGCATGGCATGACAAGGGGAGGCGGTTCTCTGCGTCCTCTATAATCTCCACGGTTTTTTCTTTAAAATAGCATGATATGAACCACAAACCTCACGAACGGAAGATGCTATCGAACCACAAGTTCGTGTCTGTTCGTGTGAAAGCGGGCCGGTTTTCCGGGTACCTATCGGGGACATCAAAACACGACAAGTCCCGTTCGTGAGGTATTCGTGGTCATTACAATGCTATGCGTTTATCCTGGGGATTGACTAAGGGGGTGTTTTCCGGGAGAATGCGGAAAGCATGAACCCTTTGGCCGATGAACTCAATTCCGTATTGGATGGAACGATTGCCGGGCGGCTGCTGTCGGATTTAGGCCGCCGCTTTTATTTTCCCCGGGGTATTATTGCCCAATCAGCGGAAGCAAAAAAATCCGCCCATACGGCAAACGGTACCATAGGGATGGCCTACAGCAAGGGAAAACCGCTGATCCTCTCGGCCATAACCGACAGTATGCCCACCCTGAGCGCGGAAGAGGCGGTAGCCTATGCCCCGACGGCGGGGGTGGAAAAAGTCCGGCAGATATGGAAGGATCTGCTTATTCAAAAAAACCCTTCCCTGGACCGGGAAAGGATTTCCCTCCCGGTGGTGGTCCCCGGCCTGACGGCGGGGCTTTCCTGTACGGCGGATATGTTCCTCGGCAAGGATGATGTTTTGCTGGCCAGCGATCCCTGCTGGGATAATTACAGCCTCATCACCGAAATCCGCCGGGAAGCGAAATTAACCGGTGTTCCTTTCTTCGGAAATCCGGGACAGCCATCCTTCGGCGCCCCCGGCCGGGGCCTGGACCTGGAGGGAATAAACCGGGCGGTTAAAAACGCCGCCAAAACCGGAACCGTCAGGATCATTTTTAATTTCCCCAACAACCCCTCGGGGTATTCCCCCACCATTGTGGAAGAAGAAAACCTGGTACAGATCATCCGGGAAACCGCCGAAAGCGGCGCCGACGTGCTGGTGATCTGCGACGACGCCTACTTCGGTCTTTTTTACGAGGAAGCGGTGAGCCGGGAATCCTTGTTTGTCCGTTTCGCGGATCTCCACGAAAAAGTTCTGGCCGTCAAGATTGACGGCCCCATCAAAGAAGATTATGTCTGGGGTTTGCGGACCGGGTTCCTTACCTACGGTTCCCGGGGCCTACATTCCGCTCACTACGACACCCTGGTAAAGAAACTCATGGGGGCAATCCGTTCCTCCGTATCCTGCGCCAACACCCCCGCCCAATACCTCATCCTGAAGGCGATGGAAGACAAACGGACCGGGGAGGAGAAAAAACGCTACCGGAATATGATGCAGCGCCGGTACGACGGGGTAAAAGCTTTTGTCCAGTCCCACCCGGATCATCCGGTCTTAAAGCCCCTGCCTTTCAATTCAGGGTATTTCATGAGTTTCCGCTGCGTAGGGGTGGATGCCGGCGCGCTGAGGCAGGAACTTCTGGACAGACACGGGATTGGGGTGATAGCCCTGGGAGAGCATTTTCTCAGGATTGCCTTTTCATGCATTGATGAAGAAAAAATAAGCGAAACCTACCGGATTATCT
>JAISOO010000138.1 GCA_031275595.1 Spirochaetaceae bacterium
GAGGCTTTCCCAAAACTTCAGTTTTTGGGAAAGCAACCTTAGCGTTATGGGAAAAAGCGGGCTTTAGACCGCTTTTTCGGAAGCCTTTCCCAAAACTAACCGAGTTTTGGGAAAGGCTCACCTGAGAACGGCATTCAGGAAGCCTAAAAGCTGTTCCTCGTCCCCCTTTTTACCCATGACCTTCACAAAGAGGTAATCGTTCAAGAGGTTGAGCCGTTCAGGAAGCTTTTCTGAATTCTGGAGAATGTCCCGCTCTGCCACCATTAACCTCCTGGTTCCAGTATACACAACATAGGGGGAAAAGAAAAGTTGAAAAATAATGATTGATTGAGTCCGAGTCGGCCTTTGCGGGCCTTTTCTATTCATTTTTCATTGCGTTAGCCACGCAAGGGACAGGCGGAAATCCCGCAGTGCCGCCGGTTTATTCACGTCCGGGACTATTCCGTAAAGCTCCCTATTTTGCGGAACTTGGCGTAACGCCGGTCCGGCAGGGTGCGGGGATCCGCCGCGGAAAGCCGCTCCACCGCCTCGTCGATATAGGCGGCAATATTGGCCGCGGTCCGGGGTATGTCGTTGTGGGCGCCCCCTTCGGGTTCGGCGATGATCCTGTCGCAGATGCCAAACCTCAGGAGGTCCTCGGCGCTTATTTTCAAGAGGACCGCGGCTTCCTTTTCCCGGGTCCCGTCTTTCCAGAGGATCGACGCAAAGCCCCGGGGGGATATGACCGAATAGAGGGCATTTTCCAGCATGGCAAGCTCGTCGCATACCCCCAGGGCCAGGGCGCCGCCGCTTCCCCCTTCCCCCAGGACCACGGTAACCACCGGTGTTTTGAGGGTCATAAATTCCATAAGATTCCGGGCAATGGCTTCCCCCTGGCCCCGTTCCTCGGCGCCGACCCCGCAAAAAGCTCCGGGGGTATCCACGAAACAGATCACCGGCCGCCGGAATTTTTCCGCCTGCCGGGCCAGCCGCAGGGCCTTGCGGTACCCTTCGGGATGGGGCATGGAAAAATTGGTTTTTTTGAGTTCCTCAATGTCCCGGCCCTTATCCTGGGCGATGATCGTTACCGGGGTATCCCCCAGCAGGGCGATTCCCCCCAGAATAGCGGGATCGTCCCCAAAGTACCGGTCCCCATGGAGCTCGATAAAATCCTTAAATATAAGGGGAATATAATTGTTAATTGAAGGGCGGCGGACAATATTCCGGAGTAATTCAAGCCGCTCTGTAACGGTTAACGCCGGCATCAGGAGGCCTCCCGGGGATAGCGGTGCAGCCGGATCAGCCGGGACAAAACATCCCGCAGATCGGATCGGCTTACTATCATATCCGCAAAGCCGTGTTCATGGATGAATTCGGCGGACTGAAAATCTTCGGGCAAAACCTGGCCGATGGTATCCTGGATGACCCGTTTCCCCGCGAAGCCCACCAGCACCCCCGGTTCGGCGATGATGATGTCCCCCAGGGAGGCAAAGGAAGCGGTAACCCCCCCGGTGGTGGGATCGGTCAATACGGTGATATAGAGGCCCCCCGCCTGGTTGTGCCGGGCCACGGCCCCGCTGGTCTTGGCCATCTGCATCAGGGAGAAGATCCCCTCCTGCATCCGGGCGCCGCCGGAGGCGGTAAATAAAACCACCGGGAGCCGGTTTCCGGCGGCGTACTCAAAGAGACGGGTTATTTTTTCCCCCACCACGCTGCCCATGCTTGCCATCATAAAATGGCTGTCCATGATGCCGATCAGCGCCGGCCGGCCCTGTATGGCGGCTTTCCCGGTTACCACCGCCTCCCGGGTTCCGCATTCTTTTTGTAACCGGGCGATCTTCTCCTCGTAACCGGGAAAATCTATGGGGTTTTTTGAGTCCATGTTTCGGTCAAATTCAATAAAACTGCCCTCGTCCACGGTCAGGTTAAGCCGTTCCTGCCAGGTAAGCCGGGCATGGTAGTTACAGACCCCGCACACCTTATGCCGCCCCTCAAAATCTTCCCGGCTGATATGCGACTGACAATGGGGACAGGTAAAAGTAAGATCCTTTGAAGCTTCAGTTTGTTTGTCTTCCATGAGTCCAGAATATACTTGATATGCCCGCCGCCGTCAATCGGCGGGTTGACATTAACGTCCCTTTCCAGCATAAAGAAAACCATTATGAGAAGAAATATCGTACACCCCGGGGCAGGAAAACTCAAATACGAAATACGGGAAATTGTGGCCTTTGCCCGGGAGCTGGACCGATGGAATATACCCATAACCTGGGAAAACATCGGGGATCCGGTAAAAAAGGGGGAGCCCGTCGCCGGGTGGATCAAGGATATCGTCCGGGGAAAGGCAGGGGAAGACAACTCCTACGCCTATTCGGAAACCGAGGGCGCCCGGGAAGCCCGGGAATTCCTCGCGGACCGGGTTAACCGGCGGGAAAAAATTTCCCTCCCCGGAACGGACCCGGGGAAATATCCCCCTCCGGTGGCCATAAGTCCCGAGGACGTGCTTTTTTTTAACGGCCTGGGGGACGCGGTGGCCAAGGTTTTCGGGTTCCTCCGCCGGGAAGCCCGGGTTTTGGGGCCCTCCCCCGCCTACTCCACCCTCTCCTCGGCGGAAGCCGCCCATTCGGGGTATGAACACCTCACCTACCGGCTGGACCCCCAAAAAAATTGGATGCCCGACCTGGAGGATGTGGAACTCAAGGTGAAATATAACGATTCCGTCGCGGGGATCCTCCTCATCAACCCGGATAATCCCACCGGCGCGGTGTACCCCGTGGAGGTCCTGGGGGAATTTGTCCGGATCGCCCGGACCTACGGCCTCTTTATTATCTGTGACGAAACCTACGCCAACATCATATTCGGGGGGGCCAAAACCGCGGCCCTTTCCCAAATCATCGGGGACGTACCCGGCATTGCCCTGCGCTCCCTCTCCAAGGAGGTCCCCTGGCCGGGGGCCCGTTGCGGCTGGGCGGAGGTGTATAACCGCAAGGTGGATCACCGCTTCGATCTCTACATCCGGAGCCTTTTAGATGCCAAGCGTCTTGAGGTCTGTTCCACCAGCCTGCCCCAGCTCTGCATCCCCGCCGTCATGGGGGACCCCCGCTATGGAGACCACCTGGCCCGGCGGGCCGCCATGTTTGAAAACCGGGCGGAAGAAGCCGCCGCCGCCTTTACCGGCATACCGGGCCTCAGCCTGGTGAAACCCCGGGGCGCCCTTTACGCCACCGCGGTATTTGATCCCCTTACCATGCAGGACGAAAAACAAGCCCAGGCCCGTTGTCTTCCGGTTTCAGATGCCTCCCTGCGGGAATTTATCAAAGAAAAAACCGCCGGGGTGGCCCCGGACAAGGGGTTTGTGTATTGGCTTCTGGCCTCCACCGGGATCTGCGTGGTCCCCCTTTCCGGTTTTGCCAGCGATCTACCCGGCTTCCGTTTTACCCTTCTGGAATATGACGATGTAAAACGGAGGCGGATATATAAAACCATGGCGGAATCGGCGCACGAATACCTCCGGTCCGGGCCAATCCCAAAACATAGCCCCTGATCCGTCCTTTGCGGGATCAAAAAAAGCGGGTTTATCTTTTAGAAAGGACTTTGTCTTAACCGGGTAGTCAACGGGCGGGTTTAATACGCCAAACCCGTACCGGGGGCGGCCCGGAAAGTCGGCTGCTTCCCCCTATCCGCGGGCCGTGCGCGTTAAAGAAGCTGTCCGAACAAATGCTTCCCCCTTTCCGGACAGCTTCTCTTCATTAATAATCGGCTCTGCCTTTTCTGGATTTTTTGAGCAGTTTCCGTTGGATAGCCTTCTTTTTCCGGTTGAGGATGGTAGAAGGTTTTTCATAATATTCCCGTTTTTTAAATTCCCGAATGATACCTTCCTTTTCTACCATACGTTTAAAGCGTTTGATAGCCTTTTCCAGCATCTCATTATCATCGACGATGATATGCGCCAATTACATCACCTCCTTTCCCGCGACGGTCAAGATAAAAATTCCCGCGCCCGCTTCAAAATCCACCGGGGTTCTGAAACCGGCCCTCTTGATTGAGTTTACCTAAAATAAGCGCTTTGTCAAGGACGGATCGGACTACCAGGGCATCGGGATCGGCGTTTTCCCCGGCGATCCGGATCTCCCAATGCAGGTGGGGCCCGGTGGAAACGCCGGTAGACCCCGATTCACCCAGAAGCGTCCGGGCATCTACCATGGCCCCTTCGTCCACACTGATCTTATCCAGGTGATAGTATAGGGAATAAACCCCGGGGAGATGTTCAACAACCACCGAATTACCCGTAACTATCCGGGGACGGGCCAACACAACCCGGCCCGGGGCGCAGGCGGTAACCGGAGTGCCCCGGGGAACCCCGTAATCGACCCCGGCATGGATCGACGTGCCGCTGGATCCGTCAACATAGCGGAAAACCCGGCGATCCCCAAAAAAACTGGTCCGCCGCATGGAAACCACCGGAGGCACAAAGGGCCCCGGGGCGAATATATCGGTCCCGGTTCGGGAGATGATCCTCCATAGGGCTTCGGATTCCGCGGTTTTTTGGGGATCCAGCCGGATCCGTAAATCGGTGTTGTCCTGGTTCAGGACAATTTCTTCAAACACAAATTCCCGGCTGCCTATGGTGACGGGAATTTCGGCGATCCTTTCCCCTCCCCCTTCGACCCGGACCAGGGCGGAACCGGGGGCGGCGGTGGAAGGAACCGCGAGGAGCGCCGCCTTGACCGTTTGCCCGTTTTTATCGTGCATCCCCAGGTCAAAGAAAACCGCTCCGGTCAGGCGCTGACCCCGGGAGTTCAGCAATACCGCCCGGAAGCTCCCCGACCGGGGGGTGGCCAGTCCCAGGGTAAGCGGCTCCCCCGGCAGGGGATTTTCCGGCAAGGCGATAAGCCGGGTCTGGGCATGGAGGAGTATTCCGGCGTTTAGATACAAAACCAGGGTAAAACCCATGGGGGATATCCGCCCGCCGAACTGTTTCTGGTGATACACCGCCTGCTCCTTTAAAAGGACAAACCCTCAGGTTGTCCTTCGGCCGTTATCAGCGGAACGTTTTAAATCGATGATGACAAACTGGGGGGTTTCGGTATAGTTAAACCAGTTCCGGGTAATTTCAAAAACCAGATCTACCTGATCGCCCATATCAAATTCTTTTTTTACTTTGTCCGCCGCCTGCCAATAAACTCCGGGCCATTTATATTTCCCCGCGTCCAGGGTGAGTTTTACATGTTTTATCTCAGGTTTTCCCATAAGGAGTATGTCACTTATCTTAAGCCCCCGGGCCAAAAAGGTGAGGGACCGATTCCCCTCTCCGTAAGGTTCAAAACGATCGAGTAAAGGGAGAAGAATGTCCGGGGCAAGGTAGGAATGGGGCAGTTCCGCGTCGATGGCAAAGGTTTCTTCATTATTTCCTCCCACCAGTTCTATGGTCCGGGATACGATTTTAAGCCGCTCCTGCAGGGGTTCCCAATTAGATTTTTTGAGACTGAACCCCGCCGCATAATCATGACCGCCCCAATCGATAAAAAGGTCCGCGCATTGTTCCAACAGGGGCCTGAGGTCGTACCCCTGGACGGAACGGCAGGATCCGATAGCGGTTTCATCCCCCAGAGACACCACCACCGCGGGCACCTTAAACCGGGAAACCAAACGGGTGGCCATGATCCCCGTCACCCCCCGGACAATATTTTCCCCCGCGGCCATGACCAGGGTGCCCCCGAAATCCTTAAGGCTCCCCTCGGCCAGGGGTTCCACCACGGCCCAGGTATCGTTTCCCAGGGCTTTCCGTTCCTCGTTCAAGGCGATAAGCTCATCGGCTAGACGGTCCCGCTCCCCGGCGTCCTCCTGGATCAAAAGGTCCACCGCCTTAGCGGGATTACCCATACGGCCCGCGGCATTAATAACGGGACAGAGCTTCCAGGAAAGTTCCCCGGCGCTGATTCGCCGTCCGGCCAGTCCCATCTTAAGAAGCAGGGCCTGTAGAGCCGGCAGGGGAGCCTTCTTCAGGGTTTCAACACCCTGCCGGACGATGATACGGTTTTCATCCTTGAGGGGCATAATATCCGCCACGGTCCCCAGGCTTGCGAGCTGGAGAGCCGCCCCATCCTCATCGGTAAAGAGGTTTTCCCGTTTTTGAATAAAAGAAACAAAAAGGTTGATGAATACATCCAGTTCCCCCTGGGGTTTGTCGGAGTACCGGGCAATCCGGGAAAGCTCCTTGAGCCGGAGGAGGCTTTTTCCCGCGGTTTGGGGGATCTCTTTGCCGATCTCGGCGGCGATTTCCAGCATGTGTATTTCAACCCCCGGCCCGAAAATTTTAAGCAGGGCCTTTTTCTGGAGGGGCGCGTCCCAGGCAAGGATCTGCTGCCCCTCAAGAAACCGGGGAAGCCTGGTATCGGTAATGCCCACCACGCCGGGTACCACCGTTTCCACCAGCCGGTCTATGACTACCAGGTTCCGCAGCTTGGCAATCTCAATAATATAGGCATCGTTTGAAGGCCGGATATTGAGAAGGCATAGGGATTGACCATAGGTCCCGCTCTTTAAAGCAAACCGCAGGGCCCAAACCAGTTTATAGGTAACGCCGCAGCCCGCCAAGTCCCGGAAAGGATAGGGCGGGGAAACGGCCGATTTTGGATTAACGATAGCCAGAGCCTCGGGCAGCTCATCCCGAAGGTTATGGTGATCGGTAATGACCACGTCTACCCCCAGTTCCCGGGCCCGCGCCACTTCGGCGGCATTGGAAACGCCGCAGTCCACAGTGATAATCAGGGTACCGTAGGCCGCGGCAAATTCCTCCACAGCCTTCATGGAAAGGCCGTAAGGTTCATCCCCCTGGGGCAGGCGCCAGCTTACGTCCATCCCCAGCCGGGAAAGGAAACTCCATAGGAGGGTGGTACTGGTG
>JAISOO010000145.1 GCA_031275595.1 Spirochaetaceae bacterium
ACCTATTGGAGCGGATAGCCCGGTCCGGCGCCTCCGGGGGAGGCGCCGGATGCGCCCAAATTCCCCGGAAAAATCCGCCGCATCCCTGTTGGCTGCGGGCGGGACCCGCGGAAAGCGAATTTCAGCTTATTTTTTCTCAAATTTATGGGTCTTGGCACGGTTTTTGCTATATGTTTTATACGGCCGTTGGCCGGAAACCGGGCTGTCCGGAGCAACAGGGCTTGTATCCGGGGCTGTACCTTGATTTTGTTTTGAGGAGCGTATATGAATCGGAGCATTCTTGTTATTATCCTGGGATTGGCGGCGGCCGGCCTTTTCGCCCAGGCCGGAAGCGGCAGGGCGAGGGTCCGCTCGCCGCAGGAACCCCCTGAGGCGGTGACGGTGAGCGGAAATTTGGCGGTGATAGACGCCAGGATCGGCCTTGAAAGCGGGGGCAATACCTATTATGTCATGGGTATCGACCGGCTTATCGGGTTTGTGGAGGGCCTCAAAGAAGGGGCCCCGGTAACTTTGGAGGGGTATGAGTTCCCCGTGGCCGCGGCCCCGGAGTACCGGTATCTTCGGGTTTTTCGGCTGAATTTTAACGGCAAGGACTACGAACTGTCCCCCCGGACGCGGCAGACCGCCGAAGGGGCTGAGGCTCCCCAGCCTTTCGCCGGGCCGGATTTCAGGAACCGGCCCTGTCCCGGCCCGAGATTCCCCGGCGGCGGAGGGCCCCGGCGGGATTCCCGGCACCGCTTTGAGGGGCGCTGACGCCGGGTAAAAGCCGGGCCGGTTCCGAAACCCGGTGGTATTGGAACCGGCTTGGGGGCAAGGGTAAGGGACCTGCTACAATTCGTAGATCTCATGGAGAAAGAGGGTCGCCGCCTGGGCAACGTTGAGGCTTTCAATCATGCCGGTCCCGGGGATCCGTACCAGGGCGGAGCAGTGTTCCCTTACCTCCGGGGGGAGCCCCGTTTCTTCGTTACCCACCACCAGGGCTATGCCGGGCCGGACATAGTCCCCGGGCCTCCCCATTCCGGCGGGGCCGCCCCGCAACAGGCCGGCCCGCTCCCGGATAATGACCCCCAGGTCCCGAATCCTCAGGCGGGCCCGCATATCCGCGCCGATGGTGATCACCCGCCGGGAAAGGCTTTTGACAAAGGCCCCGGTATCCCCGGTCCTGCGGAACGTCACCTGCTCCATCCCCCCCTCGGCGACCCGGTAGGCGCTGGTAGTGAGCCGGGCTTCCCGGTCCCCTTCGGAAAGGATGATAAAGGGGGCGTCGAAAAAAGCCGCGGAACGGACCATGGCCCCCAGGTTATGATCGTTCCCCACGGAATGGAGGACCAGGCCGGTTTTCCCCTCCCCGGCCCAGCGCTCGATATCCGCTTTTTCCACCGGTTCCACCACCGGTTCCTCAATCATCGCCACCACCCCCTGGTGCCGGGGGCTTTTGCAGAGCCGCTCCAGTTCCCCGTCTTCGCAGAGTTTATAGGGCCGTTTCCGTTCCGCTAAATTTTTACACACCCGGGTGAATTGTTTCAGCCGGTCCTCCCGGAGAAAAAGCCGGTTTATCCTCTCAGGATGGTACTCCCCCAGGGCCGCCGCGGCGTTAAAACCGCAGACCGCCAATTCATTGGTCAGTTTGTTCCGCATTTTCCCCAGTATATGCTTTTTTGGGGGGGTAAAAAAAGCCCCCCTGAGCCGGGTCCGATTTTTATTCAATATGGAGGCTTTCCCAAAACTAACCGAGTTTGGGGAAAGGCTCTATGGCTTACCATGAGGTTTATCAGGACGATGGAAACATACTATAGAGCATTTCCCAAAACCCGGTTGGTTTTAGAACAGGCTTTGGGAGAAAATTGCTCACTTCTTATGAGATAAGCATTTACGGCTTATGCAATTTTCTCCAAGGGTAAGAAGCTGTTCCAAAACTGAAGTTTTGGAACAGCCTCAAATGAAAAATCCAGGGCAAACTTCGAAGCATGGACCCTACCTTCCCAATCACTTCTACGGGGAAAAGCGGTAAAAAAATGTCCGCTTATGGAATACGGGACTCAGGCGGTATCTTCCTCCGGGGGAAGAATCAGGACCTTATCAATACGGTTGCCTTCCATGGCGATGATTTTAAAACGGAAGCCGTTCCAGTCAAAATGCGCGCCGATTTTTGGAATTTCCCCGGCCAGGCTTAAAACAAAACCCGCCAGGGTATGGTAATCCTGATGATCCCCGGTGAGGCTGCTTAAGGAGAGGGTTTTAGCGATATCGTCGATGTTAACACTTCCCTCGGCCAGATAGGTACCGTCTTCCTGCCGCAGGATCTCCTCTCCCCCGCGGGTGGAATCGGAAAGCTCACCGACTATTTCTTCAATTAAATCCCGGACGGACAGGACTCCGGAAAAACCGCCGTATTCATCCATAACAAAAATAAGATCCGCATCTCCCTGTTTAAAGGCTTCAAAGGCTTTGAGGGCGGTCATGGTTTCCGGTACAAAACGGGGGGATTTTAGGATAGCCTTGAGCCCTTTCCAGGGTTCTTCCAGAAGGGCAAGAAAGATGTCCTGGACATATACCAATCCCACCACATCATCCAGGGTTCCCTTCGCCACGGGGAAATAACGCTGATCCCGAAATTCCAGGGCAATCCTCCGGGCTTCTTCCGGGCCCGCATTGATATCCAGCCAGGTTATCTCCGATCTATGGGTCATAAAAGTTCCCACAGGCCGGTCCCCCAGGTAAAAAACTCCTTCCACCATGGTCCGTTCCCGGCCTTCCACGATGCCGGATTTTTCCCCTTCCCTCAAAGCTATCCGTAATTCATCTTCGGTAATCCCCGGATCCGGGGATTTTTCAAGACGAAAGACCGCCCGGAACAATTTTGAACCTTGGCAAAAGAGAAAGCTCAGGGGTTTTAAAAGACCGGTTAAAAATACGATGAAGGGAAGGACCGCGGCGGTTATCTTTTCCGGGGCCAGAAGGGCAAGCTTTTTGGGGATCATTATGCCCAGGGTTACGGCTCCCAGGGTTACGGCCCCTACCACCAGGATAAATGCAAAGATATTCCCCACCGGATAGGAGATGCCCCGGAGGGCAAACATTGTTTCCAGGGGCCGAACAAGCGACCTTCCCCCCAGGACGCCGGTAAGGATACCCAGAAAACACAACCAAATTTTGAGCGAAAGGAGACAGGGGCCTGGGTTTTCCGCCATCCGCAGGGCCCTGCGGTACTTTTTATTACCCTCCTCCGCTTTTGCCCGGAGCCGGGACTTTCGGGAAGAGATCAGGGCGGTTTCCGCCAGGGAAATAAACCCATTCACCAATAACAATCCCAGGATAATCAGGATATGTCCCAGAGGGTCCTCCATACCTACCCCTTCCGCGGAGCACTGATTTCTTCCCGGAGCAGGGGCCGAAGGATATACACCCCGGTCTGGGAGGTTTCCAAGGTTTTGTTCCTGCCGTCCGGGGTCAGTTCCTCCAACAGCTGAACCACAGGAAACCGGGGATTTTCCGGGTTCACATCAATTACCTGTCCCTTTTTATTGTTGGAAAGCAGAACATACAAACCGATGGGATAAATGGAAAGGGAAAATATCAGCGCCCGGATTATGGTTTCATCATACTGTTTGCCGGGATTTTTCAGGAGATCCAACATCCCCTCATAACCGTCTTTAGCCTCCTTATAAGGCCGGTTGCTGGTCAGGGCCTCGTAGGAACAGGCCACGGCGATGATCTTCGCGTAAAGGCTTATCTTATTCCCGGTCAATTTTTGCGGATACCCTTCGCCGTTTTCCCGCTCATGGTGTTCCAGGGCGGCGATACTTATGATCAGGGGAAAATCAAAGGATTTGAGCATATTGTAACTCAGGATAGGATGGGTAAGAATCGCCTGCCGTTCCTTGGGCGAAAGCGCCCGTTTACTACTATAAATTTGAGGGGGGAGCCTGGTCATCCCTATTTCATGGAGCAGGGCGGCAACCCCCAGTTCAATAAGCCGGTGATAGGGCAATTTAATGAAATAACCGATAACAATGGCAATAATGGTGGATTTTACCGCGTGTATGGCGAGGTAGTTCTGTCCCGGGCTGGGTTCAGCCACCCGCTGCACCCGGAGCAAAAACCGGCGATCCTCCTTTACAAAAGCGCAGACCGTTTTTATTTTTTCCGCCACTTCCTTAAATTCAAGTTTATCCTTAATGACCATATCGGAAAACAGGGTTTCCACATATTCGGCAAAGGAGTTATAGAAGAGTTCGGCCCGCCTTAATTTTTCCCGGTCGGTTAATGCCTCGTCCGCGGCGATTGTTTCCTCCGGATTGAAGGTAAATCCCTCCGAAAGGTAAGTCTCCCGGCATTCTCCGTCGCTTGCTATCTCTCTAAACCCCCATTTTAAAAGGATTTGAGCGATGTCTTTGGTAAAGGGCGTTTCCGGAGCGGTCACCATAAACCGGTCGCCAACATACGCCGGTTTAGAGAAAAAACTGTCCCGGGGGATATCTTTAACCGCATATTGTTTCATTTCCGATTCCAACATCTGTCATTCCGTTGACTTGTCTATTCCTTTAATCTATCATAAATGTCGGTATTAATATATGCCAAATTGAGGCTGTTTCAAAACTTTAGTTTGAAGGGCCTTTTTCAAAACCCGGTGATCCGGCAGGGGGCAGGATTTTAAAAAACCCGGGGTTGATTCGCAAAGGACAGGGAGCTTGAAATTCACTTCCATTTTTATATTATTTAATTTTTTACTGTTGGTTTTTTTAATTCTCGCATGCGGTATGCCCATGGTAATCTTACAATCCTGGGCTTTGGGGGATTATTGGAGTATCATCTGGCCGGTGGTATTATTCCTCATTATTGTTCTTATCGCCCTGAATAGTTTCTACTTTATTAACCGGCGGTTTCTTCAATTATTGGAAAGGGAAGATTGGCCCGCTTTGGTCCGATACCTGGAACAGCGGATATTCAAGGAGGGCCGTTATACGTCCCGGTTGGTACGGCTTTTGGCGAATGCCTATTTGATTCTTTCCGATTCCTCTTCGGTGGTGAGTATGGAAAACAAGGTAGCCATCGTAAAGCCCGCCTTGGTGGATGCCAATGCCCTGATTTTTGGCACCGCCCGAATTCTGAACCGGGATATCGGCGGGGCGGTTACCTTCTTTTCCACCCGCCTTAATTCGGCAAAAACCGAATCCGCCCATTGGGTACACTGGTATTACGGGTTTTCCCTGCTCCTGGACCGGCAATTTTCCGCCGCCGGGGATCAATTTAAAGCCCTCGCGGCGGAGTCCAAAGACGGGATAATTACCGGCCTTTCCTCTTTTTTCCTGGCGGAAAACCTCGGCAGGGCCGTCCCCCAGCGGAGTCTGGAATTTACCGCCGCCGCCATGGAGGGAAGGAACCGCCTTAAAAAAACCTTCCCCTCCGCGGACGCCTGGAACCGGGAGGTAAAAAAGATCCTAAATGAAGTTTATACCGTGGTCCTTTCAAAGTATATCAACGAAACCACGGTATGGTTATTTGGAAATTGAGGGGGCCTTTCCAAAACTTCGGCTTTGGAAAGGTTTTTTCGCCCCTTTTTCATGTTTCCCCGAAAAAAAAGACGATGCGCCTGGACGTCGGAATGCGCACCGTCTACGAACTTGAGGTATTATCCTCCCGTTGTATTGTATATCGGCGTTATTTTTTTGAACCTTTAGCGGGAAAAATACGAAGTACGGACAAATTATACTCCGCCGCCGATGCCAGGGCCCGGTACAATTTTGCTGATAATTCCAGATATCGCTCCAAAGGCTTCCCGGGAGGGCTTTCCAATTGGGCCTCCAATTCCGCGGGGGGGGGAAAGAGAAACCCCGCTACATCCTTTACCGTGCTGGAGCTTATCCGCCGGTTGACCTCGTCCAGTTTTGCCAGGATCTTTTCATCCACGTTTTTTTTCCTTCCAAGATCCGCACCGGCCGCCGCAGCTTGGCGCTCCGCTTCCTCGGCCAGGTTTTTGATCCCCTCAAGGCCCTCTAAAAGGGCATCCCGGGCCTTTTGAAAGGCGTGGGAACGCGCTTCGATCCGCCGCGGGGCATAAAAATCCTCGGCAATCCGGGCAAAAACCTCCCCCAGGATCCGGTTTATCTCGTCCCGGCGGGGGGGCAGGGCGAGAAGCTCTTCCGGATCCGCCAGGTCCATACCGGAAACGGCCAGTCCCCCCGGGGAAAAACTCCGGGTTTGTACTTCGGGATAGAGCCGGAAACGGTTTTCAAACCAGGCGGAATAGAGGGAAAGACGCCGGTCCGTAAGAACCTGTCCCCCGCCGGCGGCGGCGGCCCAAAAGGGCTGCCCGTCCCGAAGGGCCCGGACGGACCAGGTTTCCGGAGGGATAAAACGGTTTCCCGCAGCCAGGGCCCGCTCTTCAAAAAGGGCCCCCTTAAAATGGGTCTTTAATTCCGGAAAGGCCAGATCAAGTCCCGCCCACCAGACCGAAGACGCCCCCAGGACCCGGGTAAAATCCCAGGCGCTGGCAGCCACCGAGCCCCCGGCGCCAAGCGGCCCCTTGGGATCCACCATATCTTCGATAAACCGTCCCAGGGGAAAGAGGGAGCCGCAGAGAAAGATCCGGCCAAAGGGCTGCCGCAGGACCGGAGGGTAGACCGCCGATTCGGTGACGAGGCAGCTCTTAATCGCCGCGGTCCGGTCCAGGTGCCGGGCGTTCCAGTATTGGGGGTCCACCGCCAGGGTGAAATCAGGGGTAACCCCTGTTTTTAGGAGCATCCCCAGAGAGGTGTCCACCGCCACCAGGACACAACGTTCCGCAAAGGCGGGGAGCAGCGGCCGGACCCGGTCCAGGGAAGGACCCGCCGCCACGAGGAGTACCGGCGGGCTCGCGGCGGCTCCGTCGCTTTTCCAGGCAGGTGAGGAAAGGCAGCCGGCCAGACGGGAAATCCCCGGCAGATCCCGGCCGGCCTCCATGTTCCGGGCCAGGTTCCGTACCCACCGCCGTCCGAAACGCCGGAGGGTTGCCATGTTCACATCCTCCCGGGAGGTCCAGGTTCGGATGCGGTGTTCTACCCCGGCGTACCAGGCTTCGTCCATCTGCATCAGGGCCCGGTTTTTAAGGACTTCCGGAGAACTTCCCTGCCCCCGGGAAGCACCCCCGAAAAAAGCGAGGGCCCCGGTAATTCCTTCCCCGGTTCCACCGACCACAAAGATGAGCCGGCGGCCGCCGAGGAATTCCCCCAAATCCCTGGTCTCCATGGCCTTTTTCAGGACCGTCCCGTGACATTCCAGGATGATGAGGGGCCGTTCCGGTTTGGCCGCGGCGGCGGCTTCCGCGGCATACCCCAGGCCAAAGCCCAGGACCACCAAAGGGCCGTCCCCGGTCAACCCTTGGGCAAGACGCCGCCCTTCCCGGACCGGATCCCGGGGAGAATGAATATGGATGCCTTCAACGATCAGGACCGGATCCCCGGCGGCACTTTTTTCCACAAGCATTTTCCGGGGAGGCCCCTGATCCCGGTAAAGTTCCTCCTCCAGTCCCGGATATCGTTCCCGGAGGATCTTTATATTAGTATCCCAGGGTTCCATCGGGCCTCCCCCTCCTGATCTTGAGACTGTTGCCGTTGTTCCCCAGGGTCATGATTTTGAAACCGGCTCCCTTGACCATACCAGGATCCTGCCCGGTCCCTTATTCCAGTTCCAGGGTGATGGTATCCCCCGGGGAAAGGGGCGTTCCCGGAGGGGGATACTGACGGCGCACCCAGCCTTCACCGGTAATTTCGATATGAATCTCATCCTGAAGGAGCAAGGGAAGAAGGCTGCGTTTTGAATAGCCGGAAAAATCCGGGACCGTATCCGAGAGGAGGGGGCTCTCCTCCCGGGGGATACTCACCGATCCGGGGTGGACGACTTGGGGATTTTTACCCCGGGGTATCCCCAGGTAATCCACCAGGGCTTCGGCGGCTTCCCGCATAGGAGGAGCCGCGATGCGTCCCCCCAGATACGAAGCTCCCTGGGGTTTTATGATGACCAGGTAGAGGATCAGGGAGGGGGATTCCGCCGGAACCATCGCCAAACAACTGGCGATAAAATCTTTATCCGAATAGGCCCCGCTCAAGGGATCGATGATCTGGGCGGTACCGGTTTTAACCGCCAGAGAAAGGTCCTCCATACTGGCCCGCCAGCCGGTCCCTATGCTGGAGGTAACATCCACCATATATTGCCGCATATTCCGGGCGGTCTCCTCCCGGAGGACCCGCCGGGGAGAGCCGGAGGTATAGGGCTTGTTTTTTTTACCGTCCCCGGATACTATCCGGGAGATAATCCGGGGAGGGACCAGAATACCGTCGTTGGCCACCGCCGTGGCGGCCTGAAGCATCTGCAAGGCGGAAACGGCGATCTCCTGCCCCATGGCGATGGTGGGCTTGGAACGTTCCGACCACCGGTCAGGAGCCCGGAGGAATCCTACGGTTTCTCCGGGATTTCCCGCTCCGGTCCGGGAAGCAAAGCCAAAATTCCGGATTAAACTATTAAAACTCCCCACCCCCAGCCGGTCCGAAGCGTAAGCCGCCCCGGCATTACAGGAATAGATGATGATCTCCCTGGCCGTTACCGGCCCATGGGCGGCAAGACAATTGATGGTGATCCGTTCTCCCAAATTGGTGGTCCGTTCATAATGCCCATCGCAGATAAAAACCGTTTCTTCGTCAATAGCGCCGGAATCCAACAGGGCGGAAATAGAAAAAATTTTGAATACCGATCCCGGTTCATAGGCCCAAATAGCGGGCCGGTCCATCCGGGTATTTTCATCGGAATTCTTGATATTGTTGGGATTAAACCCGGGAAGGGAGGCGGAACCAAGAATATCCCCGGAACGGGGATCCATGGCCAGGAACATCACCGCTTCGGCCTCATTTTCCTCCAGGGTACGGGAAGCGATTTCTTCAAGGATATGCTGAACCGTAATATCGATGGTAAGGACCACCTGATTGCCGGTCCGGTTATTTCCCTCCACCCCTTCCCCGGTTTGCTCTAAACCGATGCGGGTAAGTTCCGTCTCCAGGGCATATTCAACCCCCGCCAATCCCTGGTTATCATCCCCGACAAAACCGATAAGCTGACCGGCCAGTTCCTGTTCCGGGTAGATCCGTCCCGCGATGTTTTCGACGTTTACCCCCCGCAGGTTCCCGCCGGCCTTGGCCGTTTCAATCGCCTGCATGGTAGCCTGCCCTACCTGTTTTTTCAGATAGATAAAATCGCTGGAGGAAGAATATATCCGCTCCCGTATTTCCCCGGGGGACATTTGTAAAAGAGGGGCAAGCTCCTCGCTGAGCAATTCCACATCGTCGATCCCGGGCCGCCAGATGCTGATATTTCCCAGCTTGGTTTCCATGGCAAGGATACGGCCGTTTCGGTCCAAAATGGGCCCCCGCTCCACCGGGGACCGCCGGGCCGGCAGGGCATCCGGTTCCGGCCGGCCGATCATCAGGATGGCATAGCGGATAAAAACCGTCATGACCGCCAGGGCAAGCAGACAGGCAAAAATAAAAAAACGTTTTTGGCCTTGAGGTTTTTTGGGTATTTTTCTTTCAGCTCTGTCCATTTGCTATCCGGAATATTTAAAAAATGGAGGCCCCTTCAAAACCTGCCCCGCGTTTTGAAACCGGCTCAAGGGGTCTCTCAAAACGCCTGCCCCGTCCTTTATTTTTCGGTCATTTGCGCCCGTTTCAAAACGCAGGTTATGACGAACCCCGTTCCCGGTTTTACCGGCTTTGACAAAGCCGGTAAAACCCCCTTATTTCCCCAAAACTTTTCCTATAATATGATAAAATGGGACCGGACCATAGGCCCGGGAGTCGTAGGAATCAACGCTGTTATCCCCCAGGGCGATAAATGCATTCCTTTCGGTAATCCTGGCACAACGTTTCACCGCGATTTCTCCCTGGGGGGTAAAAAAAACAACCACATCCCCCACCCGGGGCCGGGCCCATTGCAAGAGGTACCGGTTGGTTAAGGGAAGGCGTAAACCGTAGGACAAACGGCTCACCAAAAGCACGGAACCGCTGGTAATTACCGGCATCATAGACTGACCGTCGGCGATCACAAAATCGAAGCAAAAGAGCTTCATCATAATCGCCGCCAAAAAGGCCCCTAATACCGCCTTTTTTGAATTTGTCCCTGGCTCCATGGCCTTTAGTATAATGATTCTTCCAATGTATGTCGATAAATCAGTATGATGATCGATATAATTCAAAGGCAGCACGTATATCGGCGAAACCGGGGTTCCTTGCTCCCGTGGTATGCCGCCTATAGGCCGGTGGATCTGGTTGATCAACATCCTGTCCATATCCGGCGGCTGCGCAAAAAAAATAAACCCCAGGACCGCCGTTTTTCTATATCCCCCATCCCCCTTTCCTATCCCCGGGGGGATAAGCGATACCTTCTGTGGGTACTCCTGGCTGTCGGATTTTTTCTTTCCGCCTTCCTTTTTTTCCGGAAAATAAATTTTGATTCAGCTCTTCCAAGACCCCTGGAAGGGGAAGGGGTAGGGCGGCATTTAATCTCCTACGCCGGACTTATTCCCCAAGCGATCCCGGATTCGGACGATAAAATTCCCCTGGATCTTCTGGAATCCTTTGCCTGGACATCCTATACGATTAAGCAGGGAGACTCCATATCAAAGATAGCCGCCGCCCATGCTATCTCCATGGACGCTCTCATCGCTTCCAACGGTATTACCAATGCCCGGCGGCTGCGGATAGGGGAAGTTATCCGTATCCCCAATATAGACGGAATACCCTATGCGGTTAAAAAAGGGGATACCCTGTCAAAAATTTCCGGCGCCCATGGCGTACCCCTGGAGGCCATTTTGGATGCCAATGACATTAAAAATGACTCTATCAACCCCGGTACGGTGATTTTTATTCCCGGCGCCAAAATGAAGACCGAAGAACTCAAACTTGCCCTGGGGGAACTTTTTATCTATCCCATCCGGGGAAGGATGACCTCTCCCTACGGCTGGCGGAACGATCCCATCAGCGGGGTCAGACGCTTCCACGCGGCCTTGGATCTGGCGGCGCCTACGGGGACCCCCATAAAAGCAGCCATGGACGGCAGGGTGGTTACCCTGGGGTTTAATTCGGTATACGGCAAGTATATTATTATGAGTCACGGCGGCGGATTTCAAACGCTCTATGCCCATATGAACGCCACCTCGGTGGGACAGGGCGCCTATGTACCGCAGGGCGCTAAAATAGGCGAAGTGGGCAGTACCGGTTACAGTACCGGTCCCCATCTTCATTTTGGGGTATTTAAAAACGGGAAAGCGGTGAACCCTCTTGAATTTCTGAATCCATAGGCATATACTGAAATAAGTTTCATATGCTCCTAACGGAGGTTGTATGCGAAAGTTGGTATTGATCCTGATCGCTTTTATTGCGGTAGCGGTTTTTATACGGGCTTATGATAACCCGGAGCGTCATTCGGTTCCGGCGCATTTACAAAATGGTGTCAACAATAGTGAAAGATTCTGAAAAAGCCCTCCTTTCCGATTCTTCCTCTTTTGAAGACCTGCTGGATAAAACCTGTGAACGTCTTTGGGATAGAAAAAAGCGGTATACCCTCCAACGGATTCAGGAATTGGATGATAATCTAACCATTTTGGAACAGGAACTGGAACAAATTGTTTTTGATTTCCGCATGAACCGGGCGGAGCGGGTCCGGTGAACCCCCGAATCCGACGGCGTTCACTACCCGGAAGGACGATCCGGCATGAACCGGCGATTGGTATCTTTTAGCATTTCCTTTTTAAGTATTTTGATCTCCGCCTATACCCTGGACGTACCAACCCGTTCCATTCAGGACGATTCCTCCTTGAGAATCTCCATTAGGGACACCTGGCTGACCGAAGCCCCCGGAAAGGTACTGGGGAAAAGCCCCTTTGTACATACCCTGCCCGGGGGAGAACGGATCCAGGTACGGGCCGAAGGGGAGCGGGGGGAATGTCTGATCATCCTCGCAAGAGAAATGGGGGGAACCTTTCCCGGCTGGGCTCAGGGTTCCTGGATCTTAACCCGCCGGAGGGATACGGGTCTTCCCGAACGGATACGGATATTCCTCCGGAGCGATCCCTATACCTATGTCCAGTTCCGGCCTTTTACCGGGGATAAAAGCCTGATGGACGTGGTAGTTTACAATGCCTATGTGGTCCATTCCCAGCCCCTGGCCATACCCTTTGAACGGCTTTTGGTGATTCCGGTAGAGGATGTCCTGAGGACCCTGGGGGCGTCTTTTCCCCGGCGGTATTTTGACCCGGATCCCGGCATGTACCGGGAACTACGGGAATTCATCGCCCTGGTCAGAGGGCGGCTCCCGGAACTGCGTTTTCGGGATGACGGCGCCATAGACGAACAGGGCCGTTACGTGTTTATCGAAAACATGGAAGTTCAGGACGGACCGGGAGGGCTTAACTGTTCGGGGTTTGCCAAATGGATAGTGGACGGAATTTTACGGCCCCATACGGGGGAACGCCTGACCATCCCCCCTTTAAAGGAACCCTTTGGGGATCGGAGCTCTTCCTTCTCCGAACGCTATGAGCAGCTACGGGATCCCTTTTTTGGGCTTGACTGGATCCGTAATCTGGCGGCGGCGGCGGGTAATTTCGGGGCCCTTGAGGAAATCGAAGTTCAAAAGGGAAGTTTCGCTTCGGTGATCCGCAGAAGCGAGGGAAAAAGTTCTATCAGGCCCTATCCGGGCTTTCTGCGGAACGCGGGCTTCGACACCGAAGGGCTCCAGCCCCTCCTGTATACCCTGGCCATTGACGAACCCGGGTTTATCTACCTGGCCTCGGTAAACCAGGAAACAGGCCCCGCCCCCCGGATGCGCCAGCACTTTCACGTGGCGGTCCTGGCCCCCTATTTTACCGAAGCCGGTAATTTCCGGATCGCGCTTTTCGAAAGCGCCGCGGAAACTTCTTTTACCAACTTTAAAACCCGCTACCCCGGACACTACATCAATTTGGTCCGTATCCCCGTGGAAGGGGTTTTTGACCCCTAGCAGTTTGTTGCGCTTCAGCGCAAAATCGTATAAAAATTCACAAAAGTGAATTTTTATACCCTACAAACTGCATAAAGGAGCCCGATAATCGAGGATTTTTTGCGCCGCCAGTAACGCAAAAATCCCGGTTATCGGGGCTGCGCGAACCTTCGGTTCGATGGGAGTTTACGGGGTAAAAAATCGCCTGATCGGCGATTTTTCGGGGTTTTACGCGCGAAGCGCAACAAACTCCCAGGACAGGAAACTGGTTTTCCTTTAGGATACATCGATGATGAAACATGAATTGTCCGGAATAGCTTTTGATCTTGACGGAACCCTCTATCCGAATCACCGCTTGTTTATCCGTCTGCTGCCTTTTGTCCTAAAACACGGAAGGCTGCTCCAGACCATGGGCAAGGCCAGGACCATGCTCCGGGCCGAAAACCGCAACGGTCCCTTCTACGATCTGCAGGCCCGGATCATAGCGGAATTCCTCAGGGAAGATCCGGAGACGGTAAAGGAAAAGCTGGAGCGGCTCATTTATCGGGGATGGGAACCCCTTTTCAGGGGTATCAAGCCCTATGCCCATGTCCGGGAAACCCTGGAAGCCCTCCGGCAACGGGGATTTAAGCTGGGGATCTTATCGGATTTCCCTCCCGCAAAAAAGCTGGAATATCTGGGTCTGGGGGAAGGCTGGGATACCGTCCTCTGCTCCGAAGACTCAGGCCGGCTAAAACCGGATCCCCTCCCCTTTTCAACACTGGCCGCATCCCTGGGTTTGCCGCCGGACCGGATCCTCTATGTGGGGAACAGCCTGCATTATGACATGGCCGGGGCTCAAAAGGCGGGGATGCGGACGGCCCTGATCCGTTCACGGTGGAAAAAATACCTTTCGTCCCGGATAAAAACAGACTTTATGTTTTCCGACTATCGCCAATTATACCATTATGTGATAAGTTTTTAGCAATGAGCTTTTTTACGGTTGGTAATCTTTTAACCATCGGCATCCTCACCGCGGTTTTGATTCTCTTCCGGTATCTGGACCGGCATAACCGTTCGGTAGACTTGGCACGGGAATTCGGCAAACGCCTTAAGGAAGAATTGGCCCGGTATGTGGCGGAACGGGAACTGGCCGTTAAAGATTATGCCCTGGAATTGGATGTTCAACAAAAAGCAGCCAGGGAACTGTTAAAACGCCTGCAGGTTACGGATGAGGAATTCGCCGGTAAGGCGGCGGCCATAGCCAAAATTGATGAACAAATAACCGCCTACGATACTTCCCTGGAAGAACTGATCCGTATGACCGGTATGGTGGACGAAAATCTCAAACGGATTGAGGAAGAATCGGCCTTTGTGGAAAACGCCTACAAGCGGATATCCCGGGCCAGGGATAAGCTGGATACCCTGGAAAAGGATCTCTCCGATGTGGAACAGCGGTTTGAGCGGGAAAACACCGCTGCCCTGGAACAGGCCGCGGATTCCCTGATGGCTTCGGTACGTTCCTCGATATCGGATTTAACGGTTCAGGTGGAAACCATTGAGCGGAAGGTCGAGGATCACCGGGAAGCGGTGGATACGGTGGAAAAGTCCCGGGAGGAAAATATTAGACGGGATATGGAACTTATCCACCAGACCTTTAACGAGGCCCTGGAACGGGCCGCTTCCCGGGCGGATAAGGTGGAAGACGCCGCCCTGGTCAAGCTCCGGGAACAAGCCCTGGAACGGGTGCAGCGGTATCAGGCGGCGGTAGAAGAAAAACTCAAAGCCTATCAGGAGAGTACAAAAATCAAGGCCGCCGAAACCCAGGGCCTGATCAAAACCTATAAAGATGAATGGAAAAACGACAGCGCCGAAATTGAGGCGAGGCAGAAGGCCTACCGGGATGAATGGAAAAAGGATGTCCTTGAATTAAATGAACTTGCCCGGGGACAAAAAGAAACCTGGAAAAATGAGTTTTTGGAATTAAAGGAGTTTGCCAAAGGCCAACAGGAAACATGGAGGCAGGAGATCGCCCGGGAGGAGGCCGCCGCCCGAGAGCTCTTGGCTTCCCTGGAAAGGACCGCCGCGGAAACAAAAGCGGCCCTCACCGTCAAAACCGCCGCTCTGGAAGATCTGGTGACGGAGCTTGGAAATCAGGCCGGCAGGGAGATCTCCCGGATCGAAACAACCTTGTCCAACGATACCGGGGCCCTGGAAAAGCGGATGGAGGAGCTTCGGAGCCAAGCCGCCGAGGCAGCCCTCCATATCGAAGGGGAGATACGCCGGGCGCTGGAGGGGGCCGAAAAACAGGCCCTGGCCTTGGCGGAGGAAAACCTGGAAAAGTGGCGGCGTATCACGGAAACCGCCGACAGCAAAGTGCGGGATGCCCTGGCATCCCTGGAAGCCGCTTTTGCCAGGCAGACGGAAAAAAACGCCGGCGAAATCAAGAACCTGGAAAACCTGCAAACCCAATTCGACGAGCTTATGGTCCAGGCGGAAAAACGCATGTCCGCCGAAACCCAGCTTCTGGAAAGCCGGATGGGGAAACTGCGGCAGCAGTTTGAGGAGGTCATCACCCGGGGAACGGAGCGGATCTCCGCCGAAGAAGCGGTTCAGGAGGGCCGTTTAAGGGAACTGCGGGCCCATATGGACGATTCCATTTTTCAGCTGGAATCCCATGTGGAAGGGGCCGCGGAAAAAGCCCAGGAACAGGCCCTGGAAGCGGCGGATCGGAAACTGGAAGAATACCGGGACGCCCAATTGCTCCAATACCGGCAGCTTGAGGCTCTGGCGGACGATACCGCCCGGCTGGATACGGAACTGCGCGGTTATATGCGGGAAACCGAAGACCGGGTACGCCAGGATTTCGCGCTGTATGAACAGGAAGCGGCCCGACACCGTTCCGCGATAACCGCCGAATTTACCGCCGCCGCCCAGGGCCTGAAAAACGAAATGGACGAGGTGGAAAAGGGATTGGCCGCCCTGAAAGCCCAGGCCTATGACAATGTTTCGGAGAAACTCCGGGTCTTTGAGGATGAATTTTTCCAGGACCTTTCCAAGCGGAGCGAGGATATTGACCGCCACCTGGAAGAGTGGCATAGCGCAATGGACGTGAAATTGGAGGGTCTGGCGGATGAAACCGCGGCGGAACGCCGGAACATAGAGTTGGCCTTCACGGAACAACTCAAACACCGTCTTCAGGAACAACATGACCGGTTTATCGCGGAACTGGAACACCTCAAGGCCGAAACCGGCGCCTTTGAAGAGGGAATCCGGGCGCAAATGAGCCAGGCGGATCTGTCCCTGGCGGCCTTAAAGGAACAGCTTGACCGGGATCTCGATGAAGCCCGGAGCGTCGCCGAGGCAAGCGCCAAGACCGAGATCGGCCGCTACAGCTTGTCGATGGCGGAGGTCCTGAAGCAGCATCAGCGGGAACTGGAAGGGTCCTTCAAAGGGCTCTCCGATTGGGTTAATGAACGGAACAGTGAAATTACCGAGCTCCTGGAAACCTCCCGCCGGGAGACCGAGGAATGGCAATACAAATTTTCCGCCCAACTCCGGGACGCGGACAACACCATTGACGAAGCCCGCCGCCGAGCCCGGGAGCTTGCCGCGGAAAGCGATGAACGTCTCGCGGCAATCCGGGCCTCTATTGAGGAGATCCACGAGGAAGCGGCGATCCACCGCACGGAGCTTTTCGCCCATTCCGATGAACAGGCCCGTAATTTGGAAGGAACCATCAGGGAAGCGGAACGGCATCTTAAAGAATTTATCAATCAGACCAAACTCTTCGATAAGGCCAACGAGTTAAAAACCGAATTGGAACACCATATCGAGGATCTGGAGGCGGATATGGCCAGCCTGGATCAGCGCCGGTCCGAGGCTGCCGACTTGGAAGCCCAATTCATCAAGATAAAACGCCTGGAAGATGACATCAGTTCCCGGATGACCCGTTTTCTTTCTGAAAAACGCCGGATCGAGCTTATGGAAGCCGATTTCGGCAGGATCCTTCAAACTTCCCAGGCGGTGGAGGAAAAACTCGCCCAGATTTCCACTTCCGATGATACCCTCCAAGCCATCCAGATCCGGATTCGGCAGTTAAGCGACGCCATGGTGGAGGCGGAGGAGAAATATCAACGGATAGAAAAGAAAAATCAAACCCTGGAAGCGACCAACACCGGTATTGACCGTAACTTTAAAACCCTGCAGGAAACGGAAGCCGCGGTTCGGCATCTTAACGAAGATCTGGGCCGTTTTTCCGAAGAGCTGGAAGCGGTGCGGATTTCCGTGGAAAAAATCAGCCAGGACAACGAAAAAGCCAGGGAAGCGTCGGAAAAACTGTCCGCCCTGGACCTAACCGTTACGGATATTGAGCAGCGGATCGAAGCCATGCAGGTTGCCCGGGAATGGCTTGCCCGGACCGAAACCCGGCTTGACGAGTTAAACCGGCAGATGCAGGACCAGCTTAAACTTATGGGCTCCCTCCTCAAAGAAGAACGGGGCAAGGGAGTCCCCAAGGAAAGGGGCGCCCCTCCCCGGGCGGTCCGGGAGAATGTGATAAAATTACACCGCCAGGGCTGGTCGGTGGATGAGATAGCCCGGTCCCTCAAGCTGGCCAAAGGCGAAGTGGAGCTTATCCTGGAATTGGGCGCCGTGGATTAGGGGACTACCGGGACTTTTCCACCCCCACCCTCCGGCAGTGGGCTTGGATGACACACCGGGAGCAAAAGGGGCTGAGCGGACGGCAGAGGTGTTGCCCGTAAAGGACGAGGAGGGCGTTGATCCCCTTCCAGTATTTTCGGGGCAGAATTTGCCGGAGGATCCCTTCGGTTTTGTCGGGGCTTCGGGATTTGAGCCAGCCCGCGCGGTTGCATATCCGATGAACATGGGTATCCACACAGATCCCGTCCATATCAAAAGCCTCGATGATGACCAGGTTTGCCGTTTTCCGGCCCACCCCGGGTAGGGCCAAGAGGGCTTCCATATCCGCCGGCACCTTCCCGCCGTATTGTTCCTCCAGGATTCGGGCTATTTTCCGCAGGTTTTCCGCCTTGGTCCGGTAAAACCCCGCGGGATACACCAGCCTGAGCAGTTCCTCCTCCGGGACGGAGAGGAGGGCCTGGGGGGTGGGCGCCCTTTTCAGGAGGGCCTGGGAGCATACCAGGGTTACCTCATCCTTGGTACGGAGGCTCAGGATGGTGGAGGCCAATACCGCCCACGGGTCCTGCCGGTACTTCTCCGCCACGGTGGTTACCGAAGGGTCCCGGTTATCCCCGCTGCCTTCGTCCAGGGCCGTAGTCCGCCATTTTTGCAGGGACCCGATGATCCCCTTCCAATCAGGTTGTGTGTCCATTAGTCCCGTTCCAAAAGGCAAACCGCCAGGGCTTCCGCCGCAAGGCCTTCCCCCAGCGGGCCCAAACCTTCATTGGTTTTACCCTTAACAAAAACCGCTTCCAAGGGCAGTTCCAGAATCGCCGCCAGCGCCGCACGGATAGGCTCCCGGTAGGGAAGTACCCGGGGAGTTTCACAGATAACCACGCAGTCCAGATTCACCGGGCGCCATCCTTGCTCCTGGACTTTTTTATAGGCGGTTATTAACAGCGCCATGGAATCCGCGTTTTTCCAAACCGGATCCCGGGGAGGAAAAAATTCCCCGATGTCGCCGAGCCCTGCCGCGCCCAAGAGGGCATCCGTCACCGCGTGGGCCAATACGTCCCCGTCGGAATGTCCCAGCTCGCCCCGGTCCGACAGCAGTTTCACCCCTGCCAATAAAAAAGGCCGGCCCGGCACCAGCCGGTGGAAGTCCCGGCCCAACCCTATCCGTATCATGCCAGATCCCCGGGGAAGGTGATCTTCCGGTTCCCGGCGGATCCGGGGATGCTTGCCACGGGCCCGCAAAATTCCCCCCAAATTTCAGCGTCATCGGTATATTCAAACCCCTCCGCAAGTTCCCGTTCCGCGGCCCTTTCATGGGCCCGGAGAATTTCCGGAAAGGCAAAACCCTGGGGGGTCTGGGCGGTTCCCACCAGGGAACGCCGGAGATGACGGAGGATAAAACCTTCGGGACCTAATTCCTTGGGGGTTTCGGTGAGGGGCATCACGGGAATCACCGCCCGGTCCCTAAGGGCCGCGGTAACGATCCGGTCAATCAAGTCCCCGTCAATCCAGGGCCGGGCCCCATCATGGATCAGCACCAGCCGGGGCCCGTAGGCGGCCAGCAGGGAAAGGCCGTGGTGAACCGAAGAACGCCGGGTGGCTCCCCCGGGAACGAAAAAAATCCGGGGTTTGGCGGCGGGATATAACAACCGGGAGGGCAGACTGAGCCTGGCGGCGTACTCTCCATCGGCGGGAACGGCGATTACCACCAGATCTATCCAGGGAGAGGAAGTAAAGGCCAAAACCGATCCCCCCAGCACCGAGAGGGGCTTTCCCTCCCCATCGGTCATACCCCGTCCCAGGGGCAGGTACTCTTTCTTATCCCCCCCCATACGGCTTGACGAACCGGCGGCGGCAATTACCACAGCGATAGGGGCCTCCATAACCGCTTATTTTGACTCCAGCCGGTTAAAAATCATGGTTTCCACCTCTTCCTTATTTTTTTTGAGGGAAAAAGAAACCTCGTCTTCTAAAAGTTTTAGGGCGGAATCGTAGAGTTTCCGTTCCAGGATAGGTAATTCCTTAACTTTACTTCGGTGATATAAGGAACGGACTATGGTGGCTATATCCATTATGCTGCCCTTTTTGAGCAGGTCCAAATTCATCTGGTACCGGAGTTTCCAGTCCGAAGGGATGGGATCATAATCCTCACCGATAAGCGTCAAAGCTTGAAGGGCCTCTTCCTCGGTAACAATAGCCCTAATCCCCAGCCCTTCCGCTTTATCCACCGGCACCATGATGGTCATATCCGATACTTCAAGATAGATAACGTAATAGAGGATCTTTTCGTTTTTGAATTCCTTTTCTTCTATCGAAAGGATAATTCCTACACCTTGACTTGGATAAACTACTTTTTGATCAACTTGAAAACATACGGCGACATTGCTCATTTATAGTAAACTATAACACAAAAACGGGGATGTGTTAAGAGGTCCCTTGAATTCTTCATTGTTTTTTGCCACCCCCGGCAAGGGCCGGAAGGTCTTAAAGGACAGGTACTTGAAGGGGTGAATATCCAGGACATTGGGAAACCAACCGTCCAATTCGTCCACATCCACCACATTTAAGGCGGGACTGTAAAAAATGGGAAGGACCGTCCCCCGTTCCAGGAGCAGTTCTTCCGCCTTGGACAGGATCTGCCACCGCTTTTCCCCTTCTTCGGCCATGGATTCTTCCATCAGGTTTTCATAGTCGAGATCGTCATGCCGGGCGTCGTTCAGGTTGGAATCCCGGCGCCACATCTGCAAAAAGGTATAGGGATCCGCAAAATCCCCAATCCAGGTGGAAAACCCCACCTCGTAATCGTTTTGTTTCAGGGCCTGAAAGTATTGGCCGTAGGGAACCACTTCAATTTTAACTTTAACCCCCAACTCCTCCATCCACGCGGCGGCCATGAGCCTCCCCACCCGGGCGGCATCGGTGGAGGGGTTGAGGCGTATTACCAGCTCCGGCAGCCCCTTCCCTTCGGGGAAGCCCGCTTCGGCCAGGAGCCGTCGGGCTTCTTCCACATCGGTGGTATCCAGGCCGTCAATTTCAGGATAGCCGGGAATGGGGTAGATCAGGGTTTTCGCCGGAAGATAGTATCCCTCCCGAATCTGAGCCCAGGGAAGGACCAGGGAGAGGGCCTGGCGGATCCGGTAATCGTTCCACGGGGCCCTGGCAGAGCGGATAAAATAGTAATGGGTGGCAAAAAGGGGGTTTACCACAATGCCGCTACGGTCGGTGAGGTTTTCCAAGTTTACTTCCCCGGAGATCCACCGGGCCTCACCGGAATTCCACAGGGAAGCGGCTTTGTCTCCATCTTCGGTATACCGGAGGATGATCCGGTTCAGGGAAACCCGGTTCGCCTCCCAATAGTGGGGATTTTTAGCCAAAACAACGGCTTCTTCCTGGTGCTCAAGGATGTAAAAAGGGCCGTTGGAAATGGGGCTCATGCCGGTCCAATCCTCCACCTCCATCATAGAGGAGTGGATGGGGCTGAATGAATGATGACAGAGCATACTGGGGAAAAAAGCGGCGGGAGAATTCAACCGTACCACCAGGGTCTTGGGGGCTTCCGCCCGGATACCCACCCGGGCGGGGTCCTGCAGCCTGCCGGTCCTGAAATCCCTGGCCCCCTCGATAATATCAAAAAGGGAAGAATAGGGAGATTCCTTTACCGGATCCAGCAGGGAAATCCAGGCCCGGCGGAAATCTTCCGCCTGCACGGGATCACCGTTCCAATACCGGGCGTTTTCCCGGATGGTAAAGGTCCACTGTTTTTTATCCTCCGAAATAACCCACCGCGCCGCCAAGGCCGGGATCGGTTCCATGGTAAAGGGGTGATAAGAAAACAGCCCTTCATAGATGCCGGTGAAAACCTGGGCTTCGCTGGCAAGATAGGATTTACGGAAATCCAATTCCACCGCATCCCCTTTGGAGAGGGCCACCGTAAGCTCATCCCGGACAAGCGCCCGGGGCCGGGGTTCGGCGTATTCCGGTCTTTCCGACGGCTCGGTTTCAGGGGGAGGGGCGGGCACGACCGCCTCCGCCGGGGCGTCTTCCACCGCCGGAGGGGTGGCACAGGCCGGAAACGCCATAATCAAGAGACCCGCGATTAACGCCCATACCCAACCCAGGTTGGTTTGAGGATGAGCCCTGAAACGGGCGGTCAAGATTCCGGGGGCGAAACGACCCGCCGCGGTTTGTCCCCCGGCCTCAGAATTACGAGAAAAACCGGGGCTTTGGGGATCCTTTCCCCGGCCTTTTTCAAAAATAACCGGATTTTGGGATTGATCCGGACTCATCATGCCCTTTTTTTTCATCAGTTTTCCCCTTTCGCCTAAACACCCCCGATAATTCCTGCCGGTCTGGCAATCCCCGGCAAACCCGGGGATGCTCCGGCCGCTCACGTATCGGAGTTGAGCCCTAACCGTTTGAGCTGTTCCTCTTCTTCTTTCTGTGCCCCATATTCATGGCGCTTCTGATTGGCTTTGATTATGGCGTTTTTCATGGTGGCCAATTCCGGTTTTATTCCCTTAACTTTTTCCCGATCCTCCTTGTCGATCACCAGTTTGAAAAAATCGTCCAGGGCCGATAGGGTCTTATGCAGCGATTGAACATCCCGGATGCTTTTTTCCAGGAGGGTTATCAACTGCTCGTCCTGCAGGGTTTCAAGTTTGGTCCAGCCGCTGCGGGTTATACCGGCAAGGCTCCGGGCTTTCCGCTCCATGTCGGCGCGGAAATTATTATAATTAACCTTTTCTTTGACATTCACCCCCTTGACACTGTCAAGGTACTCCACTTCATAAATAATCGGATCCGGCTCTTTATGCAGCATCTGTTTTACGATCTGCCGTATCTTTTCCCATAAATTCTTCCGGCGATTCTGCAAAAGGTTTCCATTTTCCTCGAATTTAAGGGTTATTTCGGAAAGGGTGGCGCCCACGGAACCGATAGCCATGAGCCCTTCAATAATGAAGTTTTTAAAAGACACCGGAGCTTTAACAACCTTGGGTTTACTGTCGGCGGTTTGCAGCGATTGCAGCACCTTCGCCTGGAGAGCGGGCCCCTCTTTGGAATAATCCTCCTTAACCAGTTCTTCTATCAGATCCGGATAAAAGGGGTGGCCGGGCATAGCGGCGGCAAATTTTTTCCTTATCTGAGACGCCGCCGTGGTCTGATCCAGGGACAGACCCGCGGTTATATTGAGCCGTATGGAAAGTTTATAATCCTCCCGTTGAAATTCGGTGATTTCTTTTAAAATAGAAAGAATATGCTCGGTGGCTTTCCTGAGGTCCCCCAGGCACTCGTTGATCAGGGTTACGGACAAGGGATCCCCCCCGGGCTTTAGCTGATTGATGAACTCCGTTACGGCCCGGGTATTCGCCGAGGAACTATCGGTGTTTAGGTGCACCCAATCGATGTACTTTACCAGGGCAAGGATCTTCTTTATCCGGTCTAAAGTAAGAAAATCAACGCTGAATTGATAAAAATTAACCAAAAAATCAAGTTGGTTATCGAAATTGGAAAGCCGGATGCTCAACTGTTCCGTCCGTTTCGCTTCGACAAAAGCTCCGGTTTCGGGGATCTGAATCTCCCCTATCTTAGCTTCATGCTTATAGGGATCCTCATGGATAAGGCCCTTTTTGAGAAAAAGATTGTAAAGTCCCAAATAGGCGGTATGAAAACTACGAAACTCTTCTTTTAATTTTACTAACTCCGTACTTTCAAGCCAGCTCCGCCGGGCTTCCAGCGTATCGGCAAGGGTCTTGGGGTATTCATTGCTATTATCCATATATGATTACCTATAATTGAAGTATGCCATAAACCAATAAAATAAGCAATTAAAGCTTTTCCAAAATGGCGGATTCGGCCCGGAAAATCATGGTTTTTTAGCGGAATTTGGGTAAAAACCGAAAATTTTGAATAATCCGTTAAAGTAAATCCCATCTTGTTGCCTATATAGTTATATGAAACCAAATTTTTTTAAATTTTCTTCCCGGAACCACGGGGAGCTTTACCTGTTCTTCTTCGTCCTCCTGACGGGACTGACCCTTGGCGCCTGTGAAAACCGGATTATTCCTTCCGCCTACCGGGCCGAGCTTCCCCCGCCGCCCCTGGAATGGGAGAACATCCTGGGGCCTCCGCGGTGGCGGGTGGAGTGGATAAATCCCGACGGCCAGATCAAGACTCTGGAAACGGACGGATCCTCTATTCCGGGGCTGGACATTATGGTAGAATGGACTACCCCGGTTATCGCCTATCCCTTCTGGCCGAAACGGGGTATCATGCCGGGGATACTCCGCCCCGCGGGGGCCCTGTTTCCCTTTGACGCCGACGGGAGCCGGATCTCCCTCTCCTGGAGGGGCGGGGTTGACGCCTGGGTTTATCTCTGCCTGCGGGACGCGGGAGGCGCCGGTGACGCCGGGAACCGGCAGCCCCATTATTTTGACTGGCCCCGGTTCCGGCTCCTGATGGAAAGTTCCGATATAGACGAGGAGGTGCGGCTTGATCCCTGGCTTACGGATTGGCAGGATGTGGCCAGCCGGACCGTACAATCGGGGTTTGACCGGCGGCGGATTAAACCCGCTGCCCGGGATGAGCTCCTGGTTACCATACCCCAAAGCGGCTTATACCTGGGGGCATCCCCCTTTCAGGAGCCGCGTTTTTTGGAAAAGGATGAAAGCGCCCTGTTCCAGGTTACCGGAAAAGTGGACACCTATGTTACCGGCCATGGGCTGCTCCGCTGTACCAAGGGAGCGTGGCTTTGGATTCCCTGGGAATAGCGTCCTTTAGCCCAAGGGCCCCGAGGCTGTTTTAAAATCCCGGAGGCTGACAGAAACCCTGAATTTTGAAACCGCCGCTGCTTTCAAAAGAAAAATAATGTGATAGATTAGGATATGGGTTTTTTTTGGAAGTTCAGGTGGGTGCTCTTGGCGATAACGGCGGGGCAATGGTATTATTCCTGTTCCAAACAGCCCTCCTTACCGGCCGGAGCCGCGGTCCCTCCCGACGGGATAAGCGCCTCCACCCGGTGGATTCCCCCCCTGGTCATACTGAAACCCGGGGAAAATCCCCTGTGGTTCGAGCTTGGAAGGGAAGGACCGGAGCTGGTGGATTCCCCCGGCGACGCATCGCTCAAGCCCTTTGAACCCTGGCCCCTGGCCCGGTGGGGCATAGGGTTTTTAACCCAAAAAGACCGCTTGATTGGGGCGGTAAACCGGAGCGGCTTTTTGGTTTTTATCCCCGGGGAGGAGGGCGAGTTGGCCCTTTACATGGTAACGGATGCCGTTGATTGGGAAAACTATACGGCGGCTTCCCTTTTTTTATACCAACAAACCCCGGCGGTCCTTTTATACCGGAACAGTCTTTTTGAAGAGCCCCGGCGGGAGCCCCCGAATCCCCCGGTCCGGGGACTGGTAAAGGGCAGTTTCAAGCCCGCGGGGCTTGATCTTCCGGCTTTGGGGAGCCTTCCCGCCGGAGAAAGCTGGGATGCGGATGCCATCCGCCTGGGTAAGGACGGTTATTGGTACTACCGGGGGGTTAACCGGGGGAGGGATAAGCCGGTATATTTCCGGAGCCGGGATCTTGCCGGTCCGGGGGAATCCGTTTCCGCCGCTTCCTTCAGGAGCGCCTCCGAACCTTCCCCCCTGAAGGAAGCCCCGGCCTTACTGGGCCGGATCCTGGAGGAAGCCTTTGGATTACGGGAGCCGGGGATGGTTCCGGTGGCGGCGGTTACCTTCGCCGAATCCGGGGGAATCCGTTACTTTGCGGAGCCCCCTCCCCCCGGGGAAAAAACCGGGGAAGTGGTCGAACTTTCGGGGTATTATGGGGCCGGCGATACCGGGGACGGCTTTCCGGCCGGTTCCTACGGGCTGGTTTTATTTCCCGGCGGAAAAGGGGTATACGGAAAGTTCCGGGAGGGGGGCATAGAAACCGGAACCTTTACCCTGCCCAGGCTTCCTGAAAACTTCAGCTATACCGGCATCGGCCTTTCCGGTTCCACCCTCATCGCCTTTTGGGAGGAGCGGGAGGGCTTGAATGTAGGAGCCGCCGGGTTTATGGTCATAAACATATGAGCCGTTCCCAAAACCCGGTTGGTTTTGTGGAAGGCTCTTGAAAAAACGGTCTGAAGCCCGTTTTTTCCCCATAAATCCAAGGTTGCTTTCCCAAAAACTGAAGTTTTGGGAAAGCCTCATATAAATGGGTAAAATGCGGTTCCAAAACCTGAAGTTTTGGAACCGCCTCGATGAATGAGCGATTTTCCCGGGAACCCAGCCGGGATTTTCAGCGGTTCCCTAACGCGTGTTTTTCAAAATTTGAAACTGCCGCTGGTGTTAATTTGCGTAAAACGTAGTAAAATGAATATAAGAAGGAGAAAAGGGAAATGAAGACGGAAATACAGACCATTGCCGAAAAAAAGCGCCTGGTGGGTAACATTATCGATGTGATTCAAAAAAATGACTTTTTTCTTTTGCTTGGTCATAAAGACCCGGACACGGATTGCGTGGCGGCCCTGGTGGCCTTTGCCCTTTTATTAAGCAAATTACAAAAGGAAGCGACAATTTTCGTGTCCGGCCCGGTTCAGGAGCAATTTAACTACCTCCTGGCTATTTGTAAATACAACAACATCTCCGTGAGTTACGGCAAAGAAGTGAATCTCCAGAATATTTCGACCCTGGTGATCCTGGATACTCCAAAACCGGATATGATAGCCATGAATGAATCCATAGCCCGGCTTATGGAAAATCCTTCTATACGAAAAATTGAGATAGATCATCACCTTCAATTGGATACCCAATACGGGGGGGATCCCGGTTACTGTCTGGTATCGGAGGCTTCCAGTACCTGCGAGCTTTTGGGGTACATGGCCCTTAAATTGGCGAAAAAAATGGAGCTTAAAGCGGAGGATTTCTTCTCCCGGAATATCGCCCTGGCGATTTTGACCGGGGTCGTGGGGGATTCCCAGATGGGAAAATACCTGAAGACATCCAGGGAACGCCGGTATTATCAGATTTTTACCGGGATCTTTGACCGGCTTCTTTTTGAAAAAACCGTCAAAGGCAGGGGCAACCTTTCATCCATGGAAGCGATCTTCGACGTGATCCAACGGTTTTCCGTCCAGGAAAAAAAGTGTTATGACGGAATCATGGCTTTAAAACGTAAATCCAAATTGGTCTATTATGTCTGCCTTGATAAAGCGCTATCCGCGGAAATGTTCGGCTTATACGGGGCGGAACTTATGGTGAACATATCCAAAGCGGCGGCGGATACCATGGCGGAAGAATGCGGCAAACTGGGGATGGTGGTGTATTACGACGACGAAACCCTCTCGGATTTTATCCAGTTCCGGTTAAGGAGGAGCGCGCAATTTCCGACGATCGATCTCCGGGGAATCTTATCGGTCCTGAATATCCGTAACGGCGGCGGCCACCCCGGAGCGGTGGGGTTCAGGGTGAAAAAAACAGAAGTACCGGACCTTGCCGCCTATACCGAAGCCCTTATTGCCCGGATCGAGGAATTGGTTTAACCCTCTCCGGCAACCGGGCTTATTTCTTTGAAGGTCGGGGCATTCCGAACCAGTGAAGTTCGGAAACAGCCTCATCTATATGAGGGAGGCTTTCCCAAAACTCTCCCGAGTTTTGGGAAAGGCTCTAGGGTCTGTCCATAATGGAGACACATGGGACCGACTGTCTTGAAACATTTTTTATAAGGAGGCTGATATGCCCAAATGGCTTAACAACGCGATCTTTTATGAAATCTATCCCCAATCCTTTTATGATACCAACGGCGACGGAATCGGCGACTTTGAGGGGATCATTCAAAAATTGGATTATATCAAGGATCTGGGGTGTAATGCCCTGTGGCTTAATCCCTGTTTTGATTCACCCTTTAAAGACGCGGGCTATGACGTACGGGACTTTAAAAAGGCCGCCCCCCGGTATGGTACCAATGAGGATCTGGTCCGGCTTTTTACGGAGGCCCATAAAAAGGATATGCGGGTTATCCTGGACCTGGTTGCCGGCCATACTTCGGAGGAACACCCCTGGTTCATGGAAAGCTGCAAGACCGAGCCCAACGAATTTTCCAACCGCTTTATCTGGACCGGCCATTGTTTTGAACGGGCCGAAGGGTTAGGTTTTATCGGCGGGGAAGCTCCCCGGGACGGAACCTATATCATCAACTTTTTTAAATGCCAGCCCGCCCTGAATTACGGCTTTTACCAGCCCCGCAAACCCTGGCAGCTTCCCCTGGACCACCCCGACTGTATCGCCACCCGGGAAGCCCTGAAGGATATCATGCGGTTCTGGCTTGATCTGGGCTGTGACGGGTTCCGGGTGGATATGGCGGAATCCCTGGCAAAGTATGATGACGACAAAAAAAGCGGTACCTCGTCGATATGGCGGAATATCAGAACCATGCTGGATAAGGAGTATCCTGAGGCAATGCTGGTGGCCGAATGGAGCAACCCCGAGTTATCCCTTAAAGCGGGATTTCACGCGGATTTCCTTTTAAACCACATTGTGGGAGGGGGATACTATTCCCTGCTCCGCAGGTACAACGACAGCCCCGGTAAAGCGGTGATAGAAAGGGACATGAGCTTTTTTAAAAAGGATGGGGGAGGAGACATCAGGCTCTTTCTGGACGATTACCTGCCCCGGTATGAAAAAACCAAAAATGACGGTTTTATCAGCCTGATCACCGGAAACCACGACACCATCCGCACCCGGTTTAATCTGACCCCGGAGGAATTGAAACTTGCCTACGGGATGCTCTTTACCCTGCCGGGGGTTCCCTTCATGTATTACGGAGACGAAATAGGTATGCGGTACCTGGACCTTCCCACCAAGGAAGGGGGGTATTTCCGTACCGGCGCCCGGACCCCCATGCAGTGGACCGCGGGCAAAAACCTGGGCTTTTCTTCCGCCCCGGCGGAATCCCTCTACCTGCCCGTGGACAGCGCGCCCGATGCCCCTACGGTGGAGTCGGAGGGAAAAAACCCCGCCTCCCTGTACAACACAGTCAAGGAAATCCTGAAATTCCGCCAAACCCATGACGAGCTTGACGGCCGGCCCAATCTGGAAATTCTCTACGCCGAAAAGGAAAAACTCCCCTTTGTGTATAAGCGGGGGGCCCTGGTTCTGGCGGTAAACCCGGGAAGCCGCGGGGTAAGGGTTCCGCTCAAAATTCCGGGCAGCGGCCGTCCCCTGTACTCCATCGGGCAGGGCCGGCTGGAAAACGGAACCTGTACCCTGGAGGGACAGAGCTTCGTTATCTTTGGGACCTGACCGGGCAAAGGTTTCGTTCCACGGATTTAAACGCACGGCGAGCCTTGGGGCCGCTTTTACCGGGCCGGTTTCAAAATTCACCTGAGTCTTGAAACCGGCTCATTGACACTTTTTTAGATTGCATTTACTCTCTTAACAGTGCCGGACATCACCCGAACGCGGCCGGATAGTGCGGGGGCGCCGGGCTGGTTGGACGGGATTAGGCATATCGATGACAACGATATTCACAATTGAATCCGAAAAAATTACGAGACTTGTTCGGAAACCGCGATTTCGCGGCCATCGAACCGAAGGTTCGCGGGCGGAAAATTGCAGGGCTTGTGAGGCAGCCAACCGGATTGCCGGACAAGCCTATTATATCAACATCTTTGATCCCGCCGGTTGGGAGAAGGCGGAAAAATGAATTTTCTCTATACCCTCATTGTTTTTCCGTTGGTTCAAGTTATCGAATTGTGTTATCTCTTCGTGTACCGGGTTGCCCATAATCCGGGAATCGC
>JAISOO010000165.1 GCA_031275595.1 Spirochaetaceae bacterium
GAGCCTTTCCCAAAACCCGGTTGGTTTTGTGGAAGGCTCTTGAAAAAACGGTCTGAAGCCCGTTTTTTCCCATAAATCCAAGGTTGCTTTCCCAAAAACTGAAGTTTTGGGAAAGCCTCGGATGTCACGTCTGATGTATATGGGTGATCAGCTGCATGGACTCCTCAAGAGACTGGGTCCTATCCATCATCGTATGGTATCCGTCTTTTATTGCCTCCGCGTTCTCCCGCAGGAGGATCAGGGCGGTGGTGATCTCCTTGCTTCCTATGGATAATTCTCCCAGGCTGTTGATGAGCTCCGTCATGGTATTGGCAAAGCCATTGACCTCTTCCGTCATGGTATTGATCAGGGTATCGGTTGCGGAAGAACGGGCGGTGGTGATCTTGATGCCGTCGATGATGCCGGTTAAGGTATTGGCGATATTCCGGGAATTTTCCCGGGTAGTTTCGGACAGGCGGCGGATTTCACCGGACACCACCGCGAAGCCCTGGCCCGCATCCCCGGCGTGGGCCGCCTCAATGGCGGCGTTCATGGACAGCAGGTTGGTGTTGGCGGCAATGGCGCTGATCACCTTAATGGTAGAACCGACCCCTTCCACCCCTTTGGTAATGGTACCGACGGCTTCAATGGTTTCGCGCATGGAAGCCCGGCCCTGTTCCATGTTGCTCACCAGCGACTGAATGGCCGCCTGCTTCTTCTGGGCCATGACGGCGGTGTTGTTGATGGTGGCCACCATCTGCTCAATGGCCGCGGAGGATTCTTCTATGGCCGAGGCCTGCCGTATGATCTGATCGTTGAGATTCTCAATGAGATCATTGATGCTTTTCATAAAATTCAGGGATTTTTCAACCTGGGCGCCGAGGTCTCCGTTCAGGTCCTCTATGGTTTTACGGTCCCGCTCAATGAGGAAAAGATTGTAGTGGTGGCAATTTTCCGGCCGGTTCAAGCCGTTAAAAATCGCGATAGCCATACCGTAACAGCTTCCGTATCCGCAGGTATTACAGTCATAGATGTCCCCCTCGCCGAATTTCTGCAGCCGCTTATAAACATCGGTGAGCTCCTGGTTATTCGGTATTTTTATGATAGAGTTTTCCGAAAGATCCCGGTAGGAACGGTTATAGAGATCTTTTTTCCAATAACGGGAAAGAACCTTAAAAATCTTCTTTTGATTTTGATCCGCCGATTTTGATGCGCCGTATTTCGCCTCCATTTCGGCCCGGCGCTTCCAGATGGGGGCTTCCAGTTCGTCCATGGGGGCCTCGCTGTTCCGGGTGCCGGTCCCGCCGTTGCAGCCTTTTTCGCAGTTAAGGCAGTCCACCAAGAGGGGCAGTTCCCCGATTTTGCCGCCGCCGGAGTTTATGGTCTTTGCGACATCCGCCAAATAGGGATAAATCGTATGAACCCCTTCGATCTTCCGGGTTACCCTGCCGATGCCGGGACTGCTCCGTTCCGCGGTAACGAGGAGTCCGCCGGGCATGGAGAAGGTTACCGCCCGTTCCGCCGGCGGGTTTTCGTATTCTTCCGCCTTAAAGGACGCCAAATTCACCTGGTTCTGTTCCAGGTATTCGTACAAGGCCCGGAACGTAACGTTATAATCCCCAAACCCGGTTTCGTCAAATTCCCGCCGCTTGGCAATACAGGGGGACAACACGGCGATCCGGTGATCTTTGTATTGGGGATAGTATTCCCGGATCATTTTGATGATATGCAGCATAGGGCTATCCGCCGGGGCAAGATAGGGGAGAAGCTCGGGATGGTAGATTTCAAGGTAGGTAACGATGGCGGGACAGGGCTGGGCTATACAAAAGGAGGGGGAGGCTTCTTTTATATATTTTATATAGGAAAAAACGGTAAGTTCCGCCCCGAAGCTTACGTCAAAAACCGCCTGGACCCCCCGCGACTTGAGGTAGCCGTTCAGATTAAGATAAAGGCCGGGAAAATTGGAAGCGGCCGCCGGAGCGACAACGGCGATCATCTTTTCTTTTTTGTCCAGGGCGCTGAAAAACGCCGCTGAATCATCCACAATGATCCGCGCATGGTGGGTGCAGGCGCGGATGCAGTGTCCGCAGCCGATACAAAGGGCATGATTTATCGTTATCGTTTTTCCCGCGCCATTGTTGCAGTATTTAACCGGACAGGCGGCGATACAGGCATGACAGTTCACACATTTTTTTTCATCAACCCCGATGACCGCTGCTAACTCATCTTTCTTCATAAGCCGCTCCTGAAAATATGTCTGCTGCTTGCGCCGGCTTCAACCCGGTTGGGTGGGTTCCTCGACGGAAATCGCTCGTCCCTTGTCGTATAAGGAATGAGGTCAAAGCGATTTTCTCCATGGGGTAAGAAAACTGTTCCAAAAACTGACGCTTTAGAACAGCCGCATTAGTCCTCCGTAATATAATCAAGGGTTCGGAATGTGTCAAGTTCCCGGCTGTTTTTTCAAAGCCGGCCCGGCCCTGCAACCCTTCCGAATACATCAGCCGCCATAAACCCGGAAAAAATTCTCCCCGGTTGCGGCCTCCACCTCCCCGGGGGTCCCGCAGGGGCTCCCCGCCTCCTTCCGCAGGGCCGCGGCGCCCCGGAGTATGCGGGAGAGGTCCCCCCATTGGGAAAAGGCCCTGCCCCGGAGGGGCTGATAGGGGGCGTCCGTCTCCAGGAGGAGCCGTTCCGGGGGAAGGAGAGCGCAGGCTTCCATGGCGGTCTTGTGGTTGAGCAGTATAGGGGCGCCAAAGGAAAAATAGGCCTCCACCCCCCGTTTTAAAAGGGCCAACCCTTCCCGAAGGGTCCCCGAATAGGAATGTAAAACCACCGCGGGGAGTTTTCTCAGGGTCCGGGCATAGAAAAAAACCCGGTCCATGGCCCGGCGCATATGAAGCACCAGGGGCAGCCTCTTTTCCACGGCCAATTCCAGATGCAGGGCAAATAACTCCTCCTGCCGGGCCGCGGTTGCCCGGTATGTTTGGTCGTACAGGTCGAAACCGGTCTCCCCAATCGCCCCCAGGCGGCCTTCCCTTGCCAGGGTTTCCAGCAGGGCCAGGGATTCCCCGGCGGAAAAACGGGGAGGAACCCCCTCCGTCCCGGGCCGGAGCCTTTCCGCGGCCTCCGCCGCGGGTAATTGGGGATGTACCCCAAAGCAACAGACCAACCCGGGGGCCCCCTGCCGGGCCAAAGCTTCGTGGCAGATAAAGTCTTCCCGGTTCCAGGCGCTGGCGGCACAGGCAATGCCGAGCCGCCGCCGTTCTTCCTCCGCTTCCGGAAAACGGAGGAGGAGTTCCCGGGGGTGGCAATGGGCGTCGGTAAGCATCCGGGCTGCTACCCGGAGGGGGATTCGTTATACGCGCTTGTTTTTTCCATAAACCCGGCCTTTATAGCTTGTCTAAAACCCGGTTGGTCTTAGAACCCATACGATGAGCCCTGCCCGGGAAGCAGCCGGCTTCCCGGACAACCCCTTGGGAGCCTCGCAAGCCAACCGGGTAGTCAAACAAGTCTAGTACATAGAAAAAAACAAGTACATATCTTTTTTTTGGCATACCGGTATATTATACTTTGAAAAAGGAGACCGTTTAAAAAGAGGCAAATCTTAAAGCCGCGGCCATAGATTCGTTTAAGGCGGGGCTGTTTCAAAATCCGATGATCCGGCGGGGCCGGGGCGGCTTTTCCATCAAAAACGCGGTTTTGCGGGGCTTTCGTCCGGAAACCGCGGGGCTTGTTCGATAACCAGCCGGGCGGTCGAACAAGCCTTATGGGCGGGATCATCCCGAATGACGGATTGCTTTTTTCGAGCTGGTCCATATATCAAAAATAGGCTATAGTTATTGTCAGGAGGGGTAAAATGGAAACGGCATCTTTTCTAAATGATTCCGGAATAGCGTTAACTGAGGCAAACCGTCCTAATGAGGCGATTTTCTTGTTTCGGAAGGCTCTGATCATGGAGCCGGAAAATCCTCTCCTGTGGCTGAATATGGGTATAGCCCAGCAGCGGACCGGTGATTATGAGGAAGCGGTAATCAGTTTTCAGCGGGCCCTCTGCATTGACGACAACCTTGCCGAAGCATGGGTCTCCATGGGCCTGATCCATTACGAGCTTGAGCAATTCGACTCGGCGGAAGAATGTTACCAGGCCGCCCTGCAGCGGGATGAGGGTGTCCCCAAAACCTGGAACAACCTGGGGGTGCTTTATTTTGTCGAGGGCAGTTATGAAGAAGCCCGGCACTGTTTTGAAAAAGCCATAAGTCTGGCGCCCCTCTATCAGGAGGCCCTGTACAACCTGCGGGATACCTGCCGGGAACTCCAGGATTTCCGGGCGGCGGCGGAATTTGAACGGATCCTTTCGGGATTATCCGAGCGGCTGGGGACTCAGTTCTGTCAAAACCCTGCCAAATAAAGAACCCAATCTATGACGATCCTTTATGCTGCGGAAATAGTCGGTAAAGCCGGGGTTTATGCCTTTAAAACAGGGCTGGCGGATCTGAAAAAACAATATCCCATTGATTTTGTCATCGCCTGCGGGGACGGGGCCACCGGGGGGAACGGTCTGGGCAGAAATCACGCCGCGTATTTACACAAACTGGGGGCGGACGTACTTACGACCGGGGAATGTTGTTTTTACAAAAAGGATCTGGTAGAAAACCTCGGCCATATCCCCTATGTGCTGCGGCCCTTCAACCTGACCCCCGGCGCTCCCGGCATCGGTTCCCGGATTTTTAAGACCCCCAAGGGGAAAATAGGGATAGCGGTACTTTTAGGTCAAAATGGATACGGAAAACTCCATGGGGATAACCCCTTTTACGCTCTTCCTGCCCTGCTGGAACGGCTCCGTCAGGAGACTCCCCTGGTGGTTATCGATTTTCACGCCGGGGCAACCGCGGAAAAACACACCCTGTTCACCATGGCCGCGGGGAACTGTTCCGCGGTGATCGGTTCCCACAGCCGGGTTCAGACCGCCGATGCGGGGATCCTTCCCGGGGGGACCGCGGTGATCACCGACGCGGGCCGGACCGGCAGCATTGATTCCGTGGGGGGAACCGATAAAACCGAGCGGATCACCGAATACCTGACGGGCATCCCCGACCGGACCCGGGACGCCTGGGATCGCCCCGAGCTCCAGGGGGTGCTTTTTGAGCTGGACCCGGCGGGAAAGGCCCTTTCCATACAACAAATCCGCCATCCCCTGCCGGAGCTCAAACACCCGGAACTCAATTCCCCGGAAAAAGAACCGCTCCCGGAGGAAACCCATGCCTGAGACCGGCCTGGTTCGGGAAATATCCGGGGATCTGGTTGTTTTAAGCCTGGACCGGCCCGGGGCCTGTTCCGGCTGCGGACAAGGGGGGGCCCGGGGAGCCTGCGGTTCTGCCGGAGCCGGCTCAACCCCGGGGTGCCGGTCGAATCAGGTCCTGCTAACCGCCCTCAACCGGAAAAAACTCCCCCTCGTTCCGGGCCAGCGGGTGGCGGTGGAGTTCCCCCCCGGTTCCGCCCTGGTACAAGCCCTGACGGCCCTGCTCCCCCCCTTTTGGGGCTTTATTGCGGGGTACGCCCTGGGGGGGCTGGCCCTTTCCCCGGAAAGCCAGGCCCTGCGGGCGGCCGCAGGGGGAGGGGGACTTTTTTTTTCCGCCGGAATAGTCTATTTTATCCGTAAATGTCTTCCCCCGGGGAAGCCGACCGTAGTATATTATTCAGAGGAAATTGTTCGGAACCCGAGGTCTCCGAACATCCCTATTTTATCCTAAAGGATCGCTCTCCGGAGGGTCCATCTCATCCGGCCGGGCCGTAAGGCCGGCAGCATCTGCGGATGCAAAGGAGCCTGTTATGAAAGGCAATAAAGGGTACATGGATTTGGGTACCATATTTGACGAGATCTTCGCGGCCGCTCAAAATTTCAGCGATGAATTTCACCGGAATTTCGAATTCGGGGGCGGGCCGAACGGGTTTTGCCGACGCGGGGGGGGGGGAGTACCCTTTGACGAAAACATCGATTATTACCCCAACTATTCCTATCCTCCCATGAATGTATATATGACCGGGAACCGGAGCATGATCTTCGAGTTCGCCCTGGCGGGATTTGATGAAAAGGACATCAGCTTGTCCTTTCAGGGGGATTATATGGTGTTTTCCGCCAAAATAAACGACGGCGCCTCCCAGGGAGAGGCCGAGGTAAACCGTTCCGTGGATGAAAATATCCGCTACTTTAAACGCCGGCTTAAACTCAAGGACATTGAAAAACAGAAATACTATGTCCCCCTGGACAAGTACGCCCAGGAGCAGGTAAAGGCGGTGTTCAAAAACGGCATCCTCAAAGTCACCGTTCCCCCAAAAGACGAGCCGGATCAGAACGACGGCATTAAAATAGAAATAATCAAAGAAGAAAACTAGCAGTTTGTTGCACGTGAGCGCAAAACCGTATAAAAATTCGCGAAAGTGAATTTTTATACCCTGCAAACCGCATTCGAACCGAAGGTTCGCGGAGTCCCGGCAATGGGGAATTTTCGCATGAAGGGCGCCAAAGGCGCCTGAGCAAAAATTCCACCAGTGCAGCAGACTCCTGGGTGAATAAAGGAGGAACAGCCATGAAAGCATTAGTGCTTGAATCGAAAAAAAACTTGAGCCTGCGGGATTTTCCGGTTACGGAAACAGTCGGCCCCTATGATGTCAAAATACAGATAAAGGCCTGCGGTATCTGCGGCAGCGACATCCACTACTATGTGGAGGGGGCCATCGGCGATTTTATCGTCAAAGAACCCATGATCCTGGGACATGAGGCGTCGGGGATCATCATCGAGAAGGGCGAAAAGGTTACCAATCTGAATATCGGCGACCTGGTCTGCATGGAGCCGGGGATCCCCGACAGACGCTCCCGGGAAGTGCTGGAGGGGATATACAACATCGACCCCGGGGTGGTTTTTTGGGCAACCCCTCCGGTACACGGGTGCCTGCGGGAGACCGTGGTTCACCCCGCGCAGTTTTGCTTCAAACTCCCCCCGGGGATGAGCGCGGCGGAGGGGGCCATGATGGAACCCCTGGCCATCGGTATCGAGGCGGCAAAAAAGGCGGCCATCAAACCCGGCGATACGGCCCTGGTGGTGGGCTGCGGGACCATCGGCGTTATGTGCGCCATATCCGCCCTGGCCGGCGGGTGCGGCAGGGTGTTTATCTCCGATATAAAACAGGAAAAACTGAACATCGCCGGGGACTACGATAAAAATATCACTCCCGTCAATACCGCCAAGACGGATCTGCGGGAATTCATCATGAAAGAAACCGGCGGCAGGGGGTGTAACCTGGTGTTTGAAGCCTCCGGGAATCCGAAGGTGTATCCTGATTTTTTCAGATGCGCCGGAAAGGGGGGAAGGGTTGTACTCGTGGGGATGATGAACGGCACGGTCCCCATCGACGTATCCTTTCTCCAGGGCCAGGGCATCAGTATTGAAACCATATTTCGGTACATCAACTGTTTTGACCGGGCCATCGCCCTGGTAAACGCGGGGAAGATCGATATCAAACGGTTCATCAGTAAAACCTTCAGGTTTGAAGACGCTATCGCCGCCTATGAATACGCCGCCGCCGGCCATCCGGATGTGGTAAAGGTCATGATAGCGCTTTCCTGATTGACGGGGCGCGCCGAAAGGGATAACCTGAAACCAGCCGCTGCGAGGCGGGGGAGGATTTTATGGCTTATTATATCGGTATTGACTGCGGAACCCAGGGAACCAAGGTAGTGGTATATGATCCCGCTGCAAAACGTTTCCTGGGGGACGGTTACGGGGGGCATGAAATTTTTTCCAATGAAAAGGGCGGCCGGGAACAGGAACCGGCGTGGTGGATAACCGCCCTGGACCTTGCCATGGAGGGGGCCCTGAAAAATCTCTCCCCGGGGGAACGAAAAAAAATCGCCGGTATCGGCGTTTCAGGGCAGCAGCACGGCCTCGTGGTCCTGGATAAGGAGAAAAAGGTACTGCGCAGGGCAAAGCTCTGGAACGATACCGAAACCGCCGGGGCGAACCAGCGGTATATCGATCTGGCCGGGGGCCCCGCGGGGGTTATCGCCGCCATCGGAACCTCCCTTCCCGTCGGGTATACGGTTTCAAAACTGATATGGCTTAAAGAGGCGGAGCCGGAAACCTTTGAAAAAATCGCCTGGGTGATTAATCCTAAGGATTATATTAATTTTTACCTCTCCGGCATTATCGCTACCGACGCGGGAAGCGCCTCCGGTACGGGGTACTACGATGTGATCAACAAAGTCTGGAGCGATAAAATGGTTTCCCTCATCGCGCCGGACTTTAAAAAGACCCTGCCCCCGGTCATTGACGATCTGGATATGGTGGGAAAGGTACGGCCGGAAATCGCCGAAAAATACGGCCTCGCCGGTTCCTGTATTGTCGCCCCGGGAAGCGGGGACAATATGATGGCCGCGGTGGGGACCGGCAATGTGGAGCCGGGCATCGCCACCATGAACCTGGGTACTTCCGGGGTTTTCAGCGTCTTTACCGACCGGCGTCCTGAGGATTATCCGGAAATAATTCAGATTCAAAACTCCATCCCCAACGGCTGGATTCCCACGATATGTATCATGAACGCCACCTCCACCACCACTGCGGTGCAGGAACTCTTTGGCCTTGAGCTTGCCGCCTTTGACGCGGATATGGCCGCCTCCCCCATCGGCGCCGGGGGGGTGCTCATGCTTCCTTTCTTTAACGGGGAGCGTATGCCCGGACTGCCTTCGGCCCGGGGATGCATAGGCGGTTTAACCATAAAAAATTTCACCCGGCCCAACTGTATCCGCTCCGGGGCGGAGGCGGTGGCCTTCGGCATCCGCTGGGGCTGCGATCTGTTGCGGGAAAAGGGAATCGCCTTTCATCAACTGCGGCTGGTAGGAGGGGGCAGCAACAGCGCCCCCTGGCGGCAGATCATCGCCGACGTGTTTGACGCGGAAATTATCGGAGTCCAAGGCAAGGAAGCGGGCGCCTTCGGCGGGATCATCCAGGCCATGAGCGTCTGCAAGGAAGGTTCGGTACCGGAAATTTGCGGAAAGCATATCATCTTAAACGAGCAAAAACGCGCCCTGCCGGACCGGGAGCATGTCAAACAATACGAAGGGATCTATCAGGCCTATCTCAATTTACGGAAAGAAATATATCACCAGTAAGAGGGCCCCTCCGTAAAAAAACGTCCGGGCGGGTTTCGCCCCGCCCGGACCGCCCCTTAAAATTCCTCTTTCCCTAAAACTTCCGGCCGGGAACAGACGGTTTTTACCTCGTAGTACACCCCCGATGCGGAGGCGTCATGGATACCGTGCATCACCTCCAGGACGTGATTTGCCAGTTCCCCGGAAGCGCGGTGGGGCCGCCCTTCGGCAATGGCGCAGGCCATGTCGGTAATTCCCAAGCCCCGGCTGTTTTCGGCATAGGCCCCCAAAAGGGGTATCTCCGACCAGGCCTCCTCCCGGAAGCGGCTTACCCACAGGGGGCCGCCGAAGGTATTGGGATCAGGAACGCGGAGGGTGCCTTCGGTACCGTAGATCTCGATAAAGGGCAGGGTGTGGGAATAAACATCAAAACTCGTGATCAGGGTTCCCACCGCGCCCGAGGCAAAATCCAGGGTGGCGGCGATGTGGGTAGCCACGTCCACGGTGATAGTCCTGCCCTGCTGGGGCTCGCTGGTAATGGTCCGGGTCTTGAAGCCCTGTTTGGCGGAACCGGACACCCGGGCAATGGGGCCCAAGAGGTTTACCAGGGCGGTAAGGTAATAGGGACCCATGTCAAACAAGGGGCCGCCCCCGGTTTTATAATAAAATTCCGGATCCGGATGCCAATGCTCGTGGCCGTGGTTCATCATAAAGGCGGTGGCGGCCACGGGGGTCCCGATCCAGCCGTCGTCGATGAGCTTGCGGCAGGTCTGGATCCCCGCCCCCAGGAAGGTATCCGGGGCGCATCCCACCCGCGCCTTATGGGCGCCGGCGATACGCAGGAGTTCCGCCGCCTCCTCCCGGGTAACGCAGAGGGGTTTTTCGTTATACACATGCTTCCCCGCCTCGACCGCCTTTTTGGCGGCGTCATAATGATTCTGGGGTTGGGTTATATTCAGCACCATATCCACATCGGAACGGCGGATAAGGGTTTCAATATCCGGCACAAAGGGGATATGATACTCCGCCTGAACTGCTTCTCCCCGCTCCCGGATAAGATCCGTCACCGCGGTAACCCGGACCCGCCGGTGAAAGCGGCCGGTCAAATTCTTCAAATAGATACCGCTGATCTTTCCTAATCCAATGATACCGATCCGTTGCTGGTCCATCTAATACATCCCCTTATCACTTTTAAATTCCTCCGCGGACAGCCCCTTTTCCACCGCGATCCCTTTCCCTTCCGCGGCCCACAGGAGCCCCCGCTTCATCAGTTCCCAGGCTTCGGGAATATCAAAAACATCGTTATGATGTCCCAGGGCGTTATAATAAACCCTTCCGTGCCCCCAGTATTTGGTCCACACCTGGGGCACGTCGACTTCCCCGTTGGTGGAATGGTACCATTTAACCGTGGGGAAACGGGTGGTAGCCAGCACCTCAATAGCCGGATCCACCTGGAGGTAATACTGTTCCGACACCACATCAAAGTCCCCGATACCCTCGGTCAAGGGATGAGACCGGGAACGGATATTGATCCGGTAGGGGGTGCCGTCCGAACCGGGATGACTCACCCAGTTGGCGCCGGTCATAAATTGATAGGCCACCGCGGTCCTGAAGGCGTCGCACATCCCCCCGTGGCATCCGGCAAGCCCCACCCCGGAACCGATGGCTTCCAGCAGGGGTTCAAAGGTTTCCCGGGGCAGGTCGTCCCCCATGGTCCATATCGGAATAAAAAGATCCAGCCCCATAAGCCGGTCTTTATCATGTAATACTTCCAAAGACTCGGCAACGGATACCCCGAAACCCGCTGATTCAAGAAAGGCCTTAAACCTTTCGGCGATAAGCCGCGGCTCGTGGCCATCCCAGCCGCCGCATAAAATCAATACTTCCTTTTTCATTGGTCTCCCTTATCTAAGGGTTTCAAAATCCGATGGCCCCCAAGGCCGTGATTCTGAAACCCGCCCGGTTGGTTTTCCGGCTAGGATCATACGGGCAAAAAAGCCACATTGATGCCGGAATAATCATTATCCACCTTAAGCTCATCCAGGATCTGGGAGATCTGCCCCCGGTGATGGGTCCCATGGACGGTGAGCTGTTGCAACATAAAAAAGAGGGGAACCGAGGGGGGATTTCCCCCATACCAGCTGAGCTTTACCGGGGCGCCGAGTTCCTCATCCTTGAGGGATCTTATAAAATCGACGGTCGCCCCGTCGGCGGACTCGAAAAAGGGCCCCAGGCTTTTCCACTGGGCTTCGGAGAGCTTTCCCTTGGGAAGGGATATGGCAGGATAATCCAGGGCCTTTACCGCGGCGGAACCTGCCCCCAAAGCCTCCTTAAAAATGGAATGGAAAAAGAGGGCTCCCCCCAGCAGGTGTAAAACAAGGCCGGAAAGACTGCCGTAGTAACTCCCCCGTTCCTTTTCCCGCTCATCACTGGACAGGCCGTTCAGAATGGTATATACCGTGCGGTTCGCTTCTCTGGTATATTCCGCAAAGGTGACAAACCACGCTTTCATGATGGTTCCCTCCCTAGTGTAAAAAGAATCGGAGTATAAAAATAGCAAATAACACCCAGGTTATCACCGAAACGTCCTTAAACCGCCCGACGGCTGTCTTGAGGATCACATAAGAGAGGACGCCGTAAACGATACCTTCGGCGATGCTGTAGCCAAAGGGCATCATCACTATGGCCAGGAACGCGGGGATCCCCTCGGTGGGGTCGGTAAAATCGATGGAGGTAACCGCCCGCATCATCAGGAAACCCACCACGATCAGGGCCGGGGCGGTGGCGGCGCTGGGGATGAGGAGGAACAGGGGCGAAAGGAAGATGGACAGGAAAAAGAGTATCCCCGTTACCATGGCGGAAAAACCGGTTCTGCCCCCCGCGGCGACCCCGGCGGTGCTTTCCACGTAACTGGTAACCGTGGAGGTCCCCAAAGCCGCCCCGGCGACGGTCCCGATGGCGTCGGCGAGGAGCGCCTGTTTTACCCGGGGAATGTCGCCGTTTTTATTTATGAGCCCCGCCTGGGTGGTTACCCCCACCAGGGTCCCCACGGTATCAAAAATATCCACGAAAAGGAACGTAAAAAATACGGTAAAAAACTTAAAACTCAAAACAGAGGAAAACTCAAACTGAAAGAGGAGGGGCGCCTTGGGGAAAAAGTCATTGGCGGTCCAGCCTTGGCCGATACTGGTAACCCCCAGGGGAATGCCGATAACGGTGGTGGCGAGAATTCCAATGAGGATGGCGCCGGGAATTTTGAGGGCATAGAGGACGATGATGAGGAGGAGGCCGAGGAGGGCGAGGAAAGGGCTACGGCCCGATAAATCCCCCAGGCCGATAACGGTTCCCGCATCGTTCACCACGATACCGGCATTGGCAAACCCGATAAGGGCGATAAAGAGGCCGATCCCCACGGCCACGGCTTTTTTCAAGTTTCCCGGAATGGCTTTGATAATCGCTTCCCGGACGTTAAAAAGGGAAAGGATGATAAAGAGGATCCCCTCAAGGAAAACCGCCGTCAGGGCTATCTGCCAACTGTAGCCCATGCCGAATACCACCGTATAGGTAAAAAAGGCGTTAAGCCCCATGCCGGGGGCCAGGGCTACGGGTAGATTCGCCGCAAAAGCCATGACCAGGGTCGCGATACCCGAGGCGATGGCGGTGGCGGCAAAAACCCCGTCCTTACTCATACCCTCAATCGAACCAAGCATCCCGGGGTTGACCGCCAGAATATAGGCCATGGTCAGAAAGGTGGTAAGTCCCGCCAGAATCTCCCGGCGGACCGTGGTTCCATGCTCCTGTAATTTAAAGAGCTTCTCCATAGTTTCCTCCTCATAATGGGAATAGACCCCTTTGAGACCCCAAAAGTCCAAAGGATGTGCAAGATGGTATGATAATACTACGAAGGAAAATTATAAACAATGCCGTTGAAAGGAAAAATACGAAACCGGTAATTTTCAAGGCGCCCGGCAACGATCCGACCGCCGGCTCCGTATTTTTTGAAACCGCTTCCATTTTTTAAAAATACATAATATACTAAAGGGAACCGGTAAAAATGAAATTTTTACCGGTTTTCTGAATTGGTTTGACCATAGTTGAGGGGACCGGAATGGGGGGCCTGGGGCTTCCCATCGCCCCTGTTATGCCCCCCATTATACAAGGAGGAGGAAGTTATGAAAAACGCCATCGATCTGAAGGGATTTATCCAGGTTGCCCTGGTGGTAAAGGATATTGAAAAGGCCGCCAAAGCCTGGGCGGACTTGTTTAACGTACCGGTACCGGAGATCCGTATCGACAAACCCGCCCGCAGCCCCGACCTGACCTACCGGGGCAAGGAGGCTTTTTATGGCCTCAAATTCGCGGTCATTGAGGTGAAGGAGCGGGGGTTTGTGATCGAACTCCACGAAGCCGGGGAAGGGGAAAGCACCTTCAAGGAATTCCTGGATAAACACGGCAACGGGGTGCACCATCTGGGTTTCTGCGTGGGGGATAGGCGGGACGCCGTCATCGGGGAACTGGAGGAAAAGGGCTTCGAGATGCGGACCGTCGGATACTACCCGGGGAGCAGCTGGACCATTGTGGACAGCGAAGACACCCTTGGGGTAAATCTGAATATTAAGCCGAAGCCGTAAGGGGCATTGGGGAGTTTATGATGATCATACAGAACCTGCACGATAACTGGAAGATGAAAAAAACCACGGAAGCCGACTACCTCCCCGCCCGGGTGCCGGGGTCGGTGTATAACGATCTGCTCCTCAACAAAAAGATGGAGGATCCCTACTGGCGGGACAACGAAGACCGGGCCCTGGCACTCATGGAAAATGATTTTGAATACGTCAATTCCTTTACCCCGGCCCCGGAACTCCTCGGAAGCTCCCGGGTGGTACTCCGCTGTGAGGGCCTGGACACCCTGGCGGACCTGTACCTGAACGGGGAGCCCCTGGGGAAGGCGGACAATATGCACCGGACCTGGGAATACGAGGTCGGGGACCGGCTGAAACCGGGGGAAAACAGCCTGCGGGTGGTGTTTCACTCCCCCACCAAATTCATCCGGGAGGCCTATCAAAAAAGCCGGACCGACGGTTCCTCGGACTGTATGGACGGCTTCCCCCTGATCCGCAAGGCCCACTGTATGTTCGGCTGGGACTGGGGACCCCGGCTCCCGGACGCGGGGATCTGGCGGGACATCCGCCTCCTGGGGATAGACACGGCGCGGCTGGATAACGTGTTTATCCGGCAGGAACACGGGAAGGACCGGGTGATCCTGGGGATCGCCCCGGGGATAGAGGGGGTCAAGGCCGGGGGCGCCCGGGGACTGCTCAACAGCGGGGAGATCGGGGCGGCCCGTTTGAGTTACGAGGTCGCGGTTAGGAGCCCCGCGGGGGCCGTCGCGGTATACCGCAATTCCCCCCAGACCGTCGTCATAGACCACCCTGAACTATGGTGGCCCCGGGGCATCGGCGCCCAGCCCCTCTACACGGTAAAGGTGACCCTCCGCAAGGGGGAGACGGCGGTGGACGCCTGGGAGCGCCGGATTGGGCTGCGGACCATGACCATGCACATCGAAAAGGATCAGTACGGGGAGAGTTTTGCCCACGAGGTGAACGGGGTCCGGTTCTTCGCCATGGGGGCGGACTATATCCCCGAGGATAACATCTACAGCAGGATCACGCCGGAGCGGACCCGGAAGCTGCTGGAGCAGTGCGCCGCCGCCAACTTTAACGCGATCCGGGTATGGGGGGGCGGCTATTACCCGGCGGATTACTTCTTCGACCTCTGCGACGAACTGGGGCTGGTGGTCTGGCAGGACTTCATGTTTGCCTGCGCGGTTTACGACCTTACCGAAGACTTTGACCGGAACATCCGGGCGGAACTGGCGGACAACATTAAGCGGATCCGCCACCATCCCTCCCTTGGGCTGTGGTGCGGAAACAACGAGATGGAGATGTTCGTGGATCAGGGGATGTGGGTAAACACCCACCGGCAAAAGGCGGACTATATCAAGATGTACGAATACATCTTTCCCCAGGTGCTTAAAGAGCATGATCCGGCGGCCTTCTACTGGCCGGCAAGCCCCTCCTCGGGGGGGAGCTTTGACGCCCCCAACGATCCCAACCGGGGGGATGTCCACTACTGGGAGGTATGGCACGGAAACAAGCCCTTTTCGGATTACCGGAACTATTTCTTCCGGTATGCCTCGGAATTCGGCTTTCAATCCTTCCCTTTCCCCAAGACCGTGGAGACCTATACCCTGCCCGAAGACCGGAACATCTTTTCCTATATTATGGAAAAACACCAGCGGAACAACGCGGCCAACGGGAAGATCATGAACTACCTCTACCAGACCTTTTTGTACCCCGCCGGTTTTGAGACG
>JAISOO010000049.1 GCA_031275595.1 Spirochaetaceae bacterium
GGGGATAGGAAAAATCGGCCCCGTATAGTTCTATTTGCTGTGCCCCCAGGGTATCAGCCAGGGACAGCGCCGCATAGGTAACGTTACCCCCGGAGGTATCCACCGCGGGAAAAGAACGCCAAAACCGGGAGATATACCGGGTCAGGGGATGTCCGCTTGAAAAAAAACGGAGGTTTTTTGAACAGGCTGCCACCGCCGGGGGGCTTGCCAGATCCAGAAACAGGGGGATGTGGCTTGGAAGCCCTCCCATAAAGTGATAATAGCTGATATGCTGGCAGTCAATGGAAACGACCGCGTCCGGTTCCACCCCCGCGGCAAGGAGGCTCGGCAGGGAAGTATCGGTAGCTATCAGGTAACAAGCTTCCCGCCGCCGGATAAGTTCCGGAAGCTGTACGTCCAGGGAAGGACCGGCGGCGCTGATAGCGGCGTGACGGATCGGCGGGATTGGGGGAGCCTTCTGTTCCGCCCGGAAGAGGTTTCGGATAATATTTGAAAACCACCGTTTTCCAAAATAGGCCTGGACCGAATAATCTCCCTTGACCCGTTCAATGGCCCGGGTAAAGGCGTCACCGGCCTCGTTGAACCTGGCCTGATCAAACCCGGTCCTGGTCCGCAGGGGCAGGACCCGGATGCCCCCGTATAAAACCGGCTGATAGACCTGGGGGATATACGTTTCCAAAGCCGGCGGGGAAACATCCGCCAAGAGGCGAAACCGGGAATCGTTAAAGATATGAATGTATTCTTGGGAACTTAACAATTCCGCGATGCCGTTCAGATCATAATCCACCACCAAAACCCGGTATATATCCTTCCGTTCCAGGGCCGCCTCAATATGATATCCGCCTCCGAGACCGAAAAAAATCAGGAACCCCTCATCGGCCGTTGTAGAAACCAGCCGCCTCCCTTCTTTTTGGGGATCCACCAGGGAGTGAAGGGGATGGGCTGCCCCGGATGCATCTATCAGGGCGGGAACCTGGGCCCCGGAACGGGCGGTGAGGAATTTATACCGCCCCAGGGTTGTTTCCGCCGTGGTAAGCCGGGAACAAAGCTCTGGATCCGAAACCGAAAGGGCCAGAAGATTCCGCTCAAAAAAATATCGTTTATCCATTCCGGTATCTCCCTGAAAAGTAGGGTCCCGCCAGGGAACGGATAACTTTTTTTAAGATCCGGGGCGAGGGTTCTTTTTCGTCCGCAAGGAGGAGGGGGGATAACTCTCCGGTAATGATTGGGGCGAAACCAGGGTCAGACAGCGCCTGCAGCAGGGTTTCCAGGGCGTGTTCCGCAGGAAAGGAAGGTTTTGTCCGCACCGGGGGGGGTAATATCCCGCCTTTCAGGGCGGAGTTGCCGATTTTCCCTCCGGAGGAGTTCCCGGTCTTTGCTGCCGGCACCTTTTCCCCAGGACCGGAAAGGCCCGGTTTTCCCTCATCTGTCAGGGAATTAAAAACCGGGTTGTTGTTTCCCAGGGTATGGAGCCGTTTGGGATAAGTTTCTAACTGCCGGCTGAACCAGGCGGCATAGATTCCGTGATTTCCCGAACCGGCGATAGCCCCGGCCCGGACAAAGGTTTCCGAATAAAGAGGATGAAACCGGGAAGCTCCCAGTTCAAGGAGACGGTTAAAGCTGTAGGGCCGGGCATGGGTACGGAGGTCCCGATGGGAAAGATCCGTACCGGCAATAAAAATCTCTCCATGGGTAAGGGCGAGGGCAAGTTCCAGGGCAGCGGCGGCCACCGTGCCCCGGGAGGGCAGCGGTACAAAAGGAATGGACATACTTTTCAGGATCAGATTTTGCCAGACACTGCCGTCGCTTAACACCAGGACGGGCAGTTCTCCGCATTGGGAGGGGAGGAACGCATTCAGGGTTACGGCCAGGGCCGGGGGGGGGTCTCGTAAAGCCCCCCGAAGATGGGCCGCCGCCCATCCCCCTCCGTCGGTACTTATGATGAGATCAGGCCGGATCCCTCCGGCTGCCAAGGCCGCTGCCGATGAAGCGGCTGCCAGGATCCCCAGGGTTTCCCTTTGTTTCCACTTTCGGATCAGGGGGATGGTTTCCTCCAGGCTCGGCCCTGCCCCGGTAATGAGCACCGGGATCGATGACGGGACCGGTTCCAGGACTTGCCGGAACAGTTTGAGATTTTTAAAGACATTTTTAAACCATCTTTGGCCAAAGCCCTTAACGGTCCTCGCGTTGGCGTCGACCCATTTGATAAACTCAGCGGCCCCGGAAAGAAGCCTGAGATATTCCTCGCCGTAAGCGGTTAGGGAAGGCCGCCATTCGATAAGTCCGATAAACCGGGCCTCAATATCAGGGATCTCTTCTTCCAAAAATTGTTGAGCCGGAATACCCGTTCCGGGACTCCATACCGCGTCCGCTTCCAGGGTTTGATCTCCGCTGGTTTCCGGGCTTATAAAAAAATCCGAAATATGCAGCACAATAATTTTCGCCAGGGGATGATTTTTCCGTAATATCGGAACCATATAGCCCATTCCCGGTTCGATAAGAATAAAAAAACGGATGTTTTCCCGAAATTTAAGGGCATTGATATATTTTTCCGCTTCCATACGGGGGTTATACCGGGAATGTAACGACTGCTCTCCGGCGTATACTGTAGGCGCCCCGCTTCCGGTAGGGACCAGCCGTTCCTGCATGGTTACAGATAGGGCCTTAGGATCTCAAAAGCCCCTTCGGGACTTTCCGACTCAAAGAACAAAAAGACTTCTGTATTGAGGGTCCTTGAAATTCTATGGGCAAGTAATTCTTTATCAATGGAAGAGGGGAACAAAATCAGACAATAGAAGGGAGGGAGGGGCATGGTCAGGGCGAAAGAAGCGGTCATGGAGGCAACCTCATCGTTAAAGTCCCGGTACTCCGTATTTTCCGGTATTTCAAAGATGATCCCCCCAAAGACCCCATAGGCCCTATGGCATTGAATAAGTTCTTCTTCTATTTGCCGGATAACCCGGGAAGCGGCTTTACTTAAAAGCCCCATTTTAGACTAGACCTAATTCCTCAAAAAGTTTTTTGTAGGTATCGTAATATTCCGATCGGGCAAATTCCTCAATTTTTTCTTCCGGCAGGGATTCCAAAAGCTGATCCATATAAGAAAGGACCACCTTCAACTCCTGTTTAAGGTTATCCGGAACATTCGGCTGTTCCGATGCCGCTCCGATAGCTTCCCCCTTGTCAGGATACTGGGCAAGCGGTTCTTCCTGGGTGGTTTCATCTATAACCACGGCATTGTCAAAAGCAAGCTGGGAATCATCGGCTTCCACCACAAAATCTTCGGGAACAACCTGGGCGAAATTTTCTTCTTCTACGAAGGATCCGTCTTCAACCGCTTCCTGGGCTTCTTCCACGTCGGACAAGAGATCCTGGGATAATTCGTTGGAATCGAAATCTCCCTCGGGTATATCGATGGATATTTCTTCCGGGGCTTCCTCGGAAAACTCCAAAACCTCCTCCCCTTCGTTCGGAAGCTCCAGGGATTCTTCCAGCTCAAGGTCAAGGGAGATTGATTCCAGGGATGGCTCCTGAATGGGATTTTCTACCACATCCCCGGAGAGATCCGGTTCGTCAATAACCGCGTTGGATAAGTCAAGGATTTCTTCGTCAAAGCCGTTTTCCGCCGGGGCAGCCTCATCAAGATACCTGGTATCATCCGGGGCCGGGGTCATGGGCTCCACCCCTTCATGCTGAAGCATCTGCAATTCCGGGGAAGCCTCCAGCGGGGGGAGTTCTTCCGGGAGGGTTTCTTCTTCCGGAGTATACTCAAAACCCAAGGGTAGGGAGATGGGCTCGTCGGAAATATCTATATCGATGGAATCAATAAAATCGTCCTCCGGTTCCTCCAAAACGTCCGGTACGGCCGCGTCTTCCTCGGGAGCCGGAGGGCTTATGTCCGATTCCGCCGAACCTGTGAAATCCAGATCCACAGCGGTTTCTTCCTGAAGGGGGGAGGCATCCTCTGTCTCAGATCCAAATTCCAGGGATAAGGAATCATCCTCCAGAGAAACATCGGGCAATAATTCCGCTTCCGCTATTTCCGTGCCTTCTTCGGGAAATTCTTCCTGAACCGTGGGGGGTTCTTCCGGTAAAAGATCCTCTTCAAAGAGATCTTCCGATGCGGAGAGGTCCACATCCTCGGAAACGGAAAAATCCCCTGAGGCGTCAAAGGAAATTTCATCGGGAAAGGCTTCTTCCGTATCAATACCGGCCGTTTCGCCTGGGGCCTCCTCTGGGGAAGATTCTTCGGTAAGAAAATCCGGCGGTTCCTGGGGTTTCTCGGCAGGTTCCGGAACATCTTCCCCGGTTGTTTCAATTTTATCCTCCGGAATCAGATCCTCCGCCGTACTTTCGGCGGCATCGGCGCCGACTTCTTCGGTAAAACTTGCGGTATTAAGGATATTATCAAGTTCAGCCCCGGTAAGGGAAAGCTTTTCATCTTCCTCTTTTTCATCCAGAAAACCATCCCCGGGGCCCGGTTCATCCCGCAAAGAGGTACTCCTGAGTCCCGAGAGCTCCCGCTTAAGGCTGGATATTTCCGTCTTGATCGAGGCGAGTTCATCGGCGATCTTCATCAGGAGTTGGGTGGATAAATCCAATTCGGGTTTTTTATTTTCCGGAACTTTCTCCCGGGGAGCCGGGGGTTCCGTCTGTTCCGTTTCTACAGCCGCCTTCTCAGCCCGGGGCGCGGTTGAAGCGCCGTCCAGATCCCCCGGTACATCTCCAGGAAAATCCTCCATGAATATGTCGGCCAAAGCGTCCCCCCCCTTCGGGGCCGTTTCGGACGCCTTCGGCGGTTCCATGGAAGGGGGGAGATCCTCAAAATCCAAGCGGTCTTGATCGGCCGTTTGCGCTCCTTCCCCCGGATCGATACCGGAAATATCAAAAAGATCGTCAAGATCATCCAGGATTTTGTCATCACTGTCCGGGCTCAGTGCCACGGTATCATCTGTTTCATCACGGGAAAGGGCATTTTCGTCAATGGAAAAATCAAAATCCGGCAGGTCCTCTATATCGGGAACAAAAAGATCCTCCTCGGTTTCCATTTTGGTATCAATACCCGAAGATTTTTCCTGCTCAGGAAAAATTTCTTCTTCAAAATCCGGCAGATCTTCTATGTCAGGTATGATTTCCTCGATACCTTGATTCTCGTTAAGTTCGGAAGAAAGGTCCTGGGGTTCACTTTTTACCCATACCCCATACTCATCAAGTTCATCGGAAGAACCGATAGAACCACGGTCGGAATATATAGATGGTTTTTTTTCACTTGCCATGACCTGCTCCCCTCAATTGGTACATATTATCCGAGGCTGTTTCAAAATCAACCAAGTTTTGGAACATACTCATACTTATATCCCGAATATCGACATTCTTTTGCCCTTCATGTAGTTTTTTTAGAAAACTCACCCTGAAAGGGCCTCAATAGAGCCCCACTCCAAACCGAAGGTTTGGCGATTGGCTCATCATAACAAAATAAACCGAATTTTGGAATCGGTTCCCTTAATATAGAGGCTTTCCCAAAACTCGGTTAGTTTTTGGAAAGGCTTTCGAAAAAGCGGTCTAAAGCCCGCTTTTCCCCATAAATCCAAGGTTGCTTTCCCAAAAACTGAAGTTTTGGGAAAGCCTTTATATTGAGGCTGTTTCAAAACCTCGAGGTTTGAAACAGCAACCTTAGATTATCTTAATGTTAGCCTAGAGGTTTTCCCATTGTCAATGAATATTCCTTAAGAATAGCAAGAAAGCAGCCGTAAATCAAAGTAATGCGCTCCCTAAAATATCTCATCGCCCTTTGGATTACCATAACGCTTTATACCCTGACTTCAATTTTCATCGGAGATATCGGGTTTTCAGCATACCGGGATCTCAGCCGGGAACGGGATAAACAAAAATTAAATATAGAAACCCTCAGAGAAAGAAACAAAGCCTTGGAAGGTCTGCGGGATGCCCTCTTGTACGATTCGGATACCATCGCGGTATATGCCCGGGATCTGGGATTCGGCCGGAACGACGAAACCTTTATCCGTATAGTAGGTTTAGAGGAAAAGGTCAAACAGCCCGCCGCCGCGGGGGAGCTTGCACCCATCGTCCTGGGGGAACATATTCCCGACCGGATCCTCCGTTTCATCGCCTTTTATACCGGGATGGGAATAATTGCCCTTTTAGGGCTCTTTGATTTTTTGCGCCGCCGGTCTTAGCGGCCGTATTTAATCCATTCCGCCGGCTCTTCAACCCTGGGTATCAATTCCAGGACCTCCTCCCCCTCGTACCGTACCCTGGTTTCAATCCTTTTCCCCCGAAGCAGGCCGCCGTTTTCATAAAGCTGAAATTCCCACCGCATCGGTTCCGCTTCGGCGCTCAACCGTCTTGCCACCTGGTAGGGCAGGGGATGATAAAACCGTTCCGTGTTCGGAGAATCTTGAAACACCGTAAGGACATTGTTTTCGATACTATAGGTAAGGTTCATCTGGGCGCCGGAAGTAAAGATCGCCGTCCCGCCCATATTCCGCCTGAGCCGGACCAACTGTATCGCCGCGTCTCCCCGCCAGGTGCCGGCGAGTTTGTTCACCGTAAGTTGTTCCGGGGGGGTTGTTTCGATTCTTTCCGGTTCGGACCTGAGGTCAAAGGCCGAGACCACCAGGGAACGGGCTTTTAAGGCAAGATCGCTTAAGGTCTTATGAATGGAGGTATACAAAACCCGGTCGCCGGTACTTTGTTTATAAAATTCCAGCATGAGGATCCGGTTTTCCCCTTCCCGGATGATACTTCCCGAAAGGATGTACTCCGGATGCCGAAAAAGTCCCGAATCATAGGCGGCGTCCATCGTAATGGCCGGATCGAGGAAGACCACATCGGTGCCCAGGTCTCCCATATAGGATTGGATTAACGATTCAATGATCCCCGCTTCATCTATGGGGATACCCTGTACGGTGAAGGGCATGATTGCTACCAGCGGTTTAGCTTCCTGGGCATAAAGCAGGGGAGGAAAAAAAATAAAAAACATCCAAATATAAAACTTTTTTCTTCTCGTCATATGTTATAATTATATCACAAAATTTTCAAAAAACACGAAAAGTTAAAAAAAATTACGATTTACCTGCCGGGGGGACTTTTAATCCTTGACCCCCCCTTAAAATGGGCGGGGGTTTAATGGAGCCGTTCCCGAAATTCCCGGGACACTTCCCGTTTTATATCCCGTTCCCGAATATCCGCCCGTTTGTCATAGGCTTTTTTCCCCTTACAGAGTCCCAATGCTACCTTAACCCGGCTGTTTTTAAAATAGAACGAAAGGGGAATCAGGGTATACCCCTTTTCCTCGACCTTGCGGTTTATCCGTTTTATTTCTTCTTTATGGAGGAGCAGCCGTTTCTTCCGGTCCGGATCGTGGTTAAAAATGGAAGAATAGGGGTTTTCGGCTATCCTCAAGGAACGGAGCCAGACTTCGCCCCCAATCACTTCCGCCCAGGCATCGGGGAAGGATATTTTCCCGTCCCGAAGGGACTTAACCTCGGTTCCTAAAAGCTCTATCCCGCATTCGTATTGATCATCCACAGTATAATCGTACCGGGCCTTGCGATTCAAGGCGATGATTTTGATCCCCTCACTCATGGCGTTCCCCGGGGGGCAATAACCGGTCTAAATGAAACAAAGGGCGAACAGGATGAAGGGGGGAGAGAAGCCCTGGTTTCGGTATCCACGGTGAGGGGGGTACTTACCCAGGAACCGCCCTTCACCGGTCTTTCCGGGGAGCTTATATCCCGGATTATTTCCTCCGCCGCCGGGAAGAAGGGGAGGGGGGCAAAGGGATCCCCGCACCACTCCCACAAGCCGCCGGGCATATCCAGGGGAAAGTCCCCCTGCTGACCAAGCTTTGCCGCGTATTCCCATTCCGCCTCCGTGGGAAGCCGTACCTCATAGGATGCCAGGGCGGAGGGAAGAAACCGGGAGAACCATAAACAATAGGCCTGGGCCGCGTGCCAGGAAACTCCGGGAACCGTGGGATAAGGATAGGAGGGATTATCCGCGGGGAGGAGATAATCCGCATTGACCAATCCCCGTTTCATCAAAGCCTGGGTGTTTTCCGCCCGCCATTCCGGCTGATCCGTCAGAAAGGCATCCCAGGCTTCGGTACTTACCTCGGCGGCGGCAATCCAGAAGTTTCCGACGGTTGTGGAATGGGGGAAAGGGGTTCCTTGCACCAGGGTCCCGCCGGTCAGCTCCCTGAAGCTCAGGGCGCCTATTTCCAGGGTTTCCCCCAAGCTCCCCCCTGGGGAGGAGGAGAACCCTAAGGCCGCGGCCCCTTCCTGGTCCTTTTGGTACCAGGGGGAATCAACCAGGATATCCGCCGCCTCCGGGGGCAGTATCGTCCCGAGCCATGCCGCGGCGCCCGGGGTTTCGGCCAGATAGGCCAGGATCTCTTCAGCGGAACGGAGTATGGTTACCGGTGAAGGGGATAAGCCCTCGTTATCTATGAGAAATTTAGCCCGCAGGAGATCCCGAAGGGCCCCCTTCGTGGAGGTAAACCGGAGGGAGGCCTTGAGAATTTCATTGAATTTTTTATGGATCCGGGGATCTGTCCCCGCGGGTCCCGCCCGGTATGCCCCCTCGGAAAGGCTCAGCGGGATCTGAAACGCCGCGGTCGGTTCCCCCGCGAAGGACCATTCGGCGTAATCCGCGGCCCCCAGGGTTAGGACCGCCCCGGGGTTATCGCTTTGAAGTTTTCCGGTGATAGATTCTTTATGGGGAAAGAGGGCCGAAGCGAAGATCCTGCCGGGGATATCCCGTTCTATCCGGTTGGATTGGAATCCGGGCAGGACCAATTCAATCACCCGCCTTCCCCGGGGTATAAAGATCTCGCAGGGGGTGGTCCCCAGGGTTACCCCGTCTACCCGGACCGCCGCCCCCCATGGTTCGGAATTGAGGACCGCCAGGCTGCCGGGCTTGGTAAGCCCCGGATATATCAGAACAAAAAAGAGGATCAACGCAAGGATAAGGGCATAGAGGATGGTTAAATAGATCCCCGGCCTTATACCCAAAATGGGGGCAAGCCGAACCTGATCCTCGGCGTTTGCTTCCTCAGGGACGTTTTTTTTTTCGAACATGGCGGCATTATAGGACGCTCGTTCATGTCTTGTCAACGATGGGACTTCGTGATAAGTTTTTTATACATGGCAGATAAGACGTTTTTTTTCGATCAGGTTCAGGAATTTACCGAAACCTATCTCAGCCGCAGGCGCAGGATCCGGCGGCTCAAAAGGGAAAGGCAAAAGAAAAAAAATCCCCTTCTGGATTGGATTGAAGCCTTTTTATGGGCCGCCGGGGTGGTACTCCTCATCAACCAGTACCTGTTACAAGCCTATCAGATCCCGTCGGGTTCCATGATAGATACCCTCCTTATCGGGGATCGGATTTTCGTCAATAAGATCCTCTACGGCCCTGAATTGCTTCCGGGGTTGGGGAAAGTCCCCAGTCCCATAAAACCGAAACGAAACGATATTATTATATTTGAAAATCCTTCGTACATTTCCCGGGGGCCCGCTTTTGATATTGCCCAGCGGATCATCTATATGCTTACCCTGTCTTTTGTTGACATTGACCGGGATGAAGCCGGGGAACCCAAGGCCCATTTCCTTATAAAACGGGCGGTGGGGGTGGCCGGGGACCGGTTCATTATGGACAAGGGGGAATTTCGGATCCGTTTTGCCGGGGAAGACCGGTGGGTTACGGAACGGGAATACGCGGCGGCCCGGAATTTTAACTACCACATTAGCCGGCTGATGGAACCATCGGATTATCCGTCCTTGGCGGCGGCGGGAAAATTCACCGCCTATACTAACCTGGGATTGACCCCTCCGGAACACCTCAGCGCCGCCGCCGCTGCCCGCGACTGGTCTTACCCTGATTATCTTTATCATGAGCAGTGCCGGCTGGAATTACTCCGGGCCGCCCACCCTGAGGACGAGCGTTATGGTTTAGCCCTGGCCCGGTATATTCAGGGATGGTATATTCCCGAGGGCAGGATCTTCCCCCTGGGGGACAATCGGGATAATTCCCGGGATGGGCGGTATTTTAATCCGGTCCGGCTGTCCAAGGTCTTGGGCAAGGGTTCTGTCATTTATTGGCCGCTGCGGCGGATAGGGTTAATACGGTGACCGGGTAAGGAACCAGGATATGTTTAATAAATGGCGCAAATATTCTTATGCCGCTCAAAAAAGCCAGTGGGTTTTTATCCGCTGGATGCTTATAGGGATTACGGCTTTTTTTCTCCTGTATAATCTGATAACGGTTTTTTTCTTTTCCATGTGGGTTCTGGAAAATGAAACCATGCTGCCCGGACTCCACCGGGGGGATCGCCTGATCCTTTCTTCCTTTGGATTTAACCGCTTGATCCTCCAAAAGGCATGGACCAGCCGGTCCATCCCCTTCCGCAGGGGCAACATCGTTTTGGTGGATACGGCGTTGAAAGAAGAGAAACACCTACTTACCGGTTTTGGGGACGCCCTGGTCAGATTTTTTACCGCCCAACAGGCGGATGCCGCCGAGGGGGGGGAACATATTTTTGTAAAGCGGGTAATAGCCCTGCCGGGGGACGAAATATCCATGACCCAATTTGTGCTGCGGGTAAAGCCTCGGAACGAGACCTATAGTTATACCGAATTTGAATTATCCGACCGGCCCTATGATATCACCATCCCCCAGGTATCCGCGCTGTGGGACGCGTCCATCCCCTTTTCAGGAAATATGGACCCCATGGTTTTGGGGGATGACGAGTGTTTTGTCCTTTCCGATGATCGGAGCAATACCAACGATTCCCGGACCTGGGGGCCTGTTTCCACAGCCCTTATCTCCGGGAGGGTCCTTTTCCGGTATTGGCCCCTGAACCGTCTTGGCCGGCCTTGAGGGGCCCTGTTCCCTTTATATCCACCTTCCCTTCTGCGCCGGGATCTGTGATTATTGCGATTTTTATTCTATTCCTGTTGCGGGGGGGGATCCCTGGCTTGACCGGTATGTGGACGCCCTTCTGGCTGACGCGGAATATGCCCTGGCCGCTTTCGGTATCCGCCGGGTTCCTACCCTGTACATAGGCGGGGGGACCCCTTCCCTGCTGGGAGGGCGCCGGATAGCCAGTCTCCTTGCCGGCCTGGGTTCCCTTTTGCCGAATCCTCCCCGGGAGATCACGGTGGAGGCAAACCCCGAGTCAGCCGGCGGGTCCTTTCTGGAAGCCTGCCAAAGGGGGGGGGTAACGCGGCTCAGCCTGGGGGTCCAGACCTTCCACGAGCCCTCCCGCCGGCTGGTCCACCGGGTAGGGGAGGGGGCGCTGCTTCCGGAACGGCTCCGTTTAGTCCGGGAATACTTCGGCGCCGCCTTTTCCGTTGACCTTATCACCGGGCTTCCCCGCCAGAACCGGACGGCGCTGCAAGGGGACCTGGAGAAGCTCCGGGCATTTGCCCCCGGTCATATTTCCCTCTACGCCCTTACTCCCGAGGCCGGGACCCCCTTGACAACGGACCCCCGGTTTAAGACCCTCCTTCCCCCGGCGGACGAGGCGGACCGGCTCTGGCTTAACGGCCGGGACACCCTGGAACGGGCGGGGTATGGTCAGTACGAGGTTTCCAATTTCGCCCTGCCGGGGCAGGAATCGCTCCATAATATCCGGTACTGGCGAATGGAGAACTGGCTCGGCTTGGGGCCCGCCGCCTCAGGGACGCTTATCGATGACCGGGCGGGCCGGGGGACCCGTTATACGGTCGCGGCGGATGTGGAGGCCTACCTCAACGCCCCGGTCAGGGCCCGGGCCCCCGTTCCTTCCCCGCTCCGGGGGGGCCTGGTTTCCGTGGAAGATCTGGACCCCCTGACCCTGATGAAGGAAACCTGCCTCATGGGATTCCGTTCTATCGAAGGCCCGGATCCCGGGCTTTTTACCCGGCGCTTTGGCAGGGATATGGGGGAGTGTATTCCCCAAACCCTCGCCCGGTGGCGGGATCGGGGGCTTGTGCGGCCGGACAAAACCGCCCTTACCCGGGAAGGGCTGCTGTTTCTGGATCCTTTTTTGGCGGATTGTTTTGAGGAATTGGAACATACAGAGCCATCCCCAAAATCCGGTTAAGATGGGAGCCGCCGCCCTTCCAGAAAGCCCCTAGGAGCCTCCCCACTGGTGGAATATTCGCTCAGGCGCCTTTCATGCAAAAATTCCCGATTGTCGGGGCTCCGCGAACCTTCGGTTCGAATGCAGTTTGTAGGGTATAAAAATTCGAGGCTTTCCCAAAACTTCAGTTTTTGGGAAAGCTACCCTGAATTTCCCTGAAAAAGCGGGCTTTAGACCGCTTTTTCCCAAGCTTTTCCGAAAACCAACCGGGTTTTGGGAAAAGCTCATTCACTTTTGTGAATTTTTATACGATTTTGCGCTGAAGCGCAACAAACTGCTAGAGGTATTCCGAAAGCCGCCGGTAGGTCTGGTTTACGACGCGTTTGGTTTCCGCGTCCGCCTCGTCCCCCAGGTCGTCGATCAGGGTTTCCAGAGCCGACAGGCTTTCATTGAGGCCGGTGTGGAATCCCCGGGAACAGCGGAACCAGTAGTTGCCGTTCCCATCGGTAAAGAGGCCGATAAAGCCCAGCTCCTTTTTCCCCTGCTTCCAGATCGCGGGATTTAACAGGTCCGGAAGGCGGGAGAGGATGGCCCCGGGGTTTTCCCGGAGGTTGAACTGTTCCTTCCGGGGCCACGTGCGGGTCAGGGCGCCGTCTATGTCCAGGAAAGGGGCCAGGGAGAGGATCAGGCTGATTTTTTCTCCCGCCAGCAGACTGTAGATCCCCCCAACGATGACGACCCCTTTGAGGCCTTTGTACATGGCCTCGTTGGCCTCTTCCTTGATTTTGGAAAGCCGTTCCCAGGAGAATTTTACCATTTTTTTGCCTTTGAAGGTTTCGATATTGAAAACCTCCCCGCCGATCTTGACGGAATGGGTAAAGTCCCCGGCCGTTTTGAGCCGTTTTTCCGGAAGGAGGGTTCCCCCTTCGCTTGACCGGCCCTTCTGGCTTTCAAAGAGCTGGGGGCTTACCTCCTCCAGGGCCTGCCGGGAAAGGGGAGAGACCGACATGGCGTACATCCGGGTGGTCCGCACGATTTCCCCGGCAACAATGTATTGGGGGTCCATGCGGAACATCACCGAACCGGGATGGATCAGGATCCGGTCCGCGGTAAGGCTCCGGTACATATCCTTGCCTTCCCGAACGCAGACGAATTGAATGAGCCCCCGGGCTACGGCCTTGAGGTAGTCCTCGTTCCCCCCGCCGGAGAGCACCGGGATTCCCATACCGGATACGATCAGTTCCAACTGGTCCGTAACATTGGCGATTTCCGCCATGGCCCGTTCGTCCAGGTAGTTTTTCTCACAAAATCCCGTCCGGTTAAAGGCGGCTTTATAGGCGTGGTACAATTTCAGGTAGGAGACAAAATCCCCCATATTGTCCCGGAAACTGTGGTGGGCCTTGCGGGCGTCGCTTTCCTCCCCCGGAGGCAGCACATAGGGGCTCTGGGTCGAAAGGAAGGCCGCCGCCACAATGGTCTCCTGGGTAACCTGGGGATACCTGAGGATAGCCTCCACGATGATCCGGGACTGCCGGGGGGGCAGGGGGAATTCGGTCATCATCTTCCCGATCTTGGAAAGGCTCCGGTCCGGCAGCAGGGCTTCCAGCAGGTTCAGGGTTTCAATGGCGGCGATGAGCCCTTCCCGGTTGGGGGGGGAGATAAAGTCAAATTCCTCAAAGGCGCTTATCCCCAGATCCGCCATGCGAAGGACCACCTCGGACAGGTCGGTACGAAAGATTTCCTCGGTGGTAAAGAGGGGCCGGTTTTCAAAGTCCTTCCGGCTGTAAAGCCGGTAGCAGATCCCCTCCCGGGTACGGCCCGCCCGGCCTTTCCGTTGGTTTCCCGAGGCCTTTGAGACCGGCCCTTCGATGAGGCTCGCGGTAAAGGTCCGGGGGTTATAATAGTTGAGTTTTGCCAGTCCCGAATCGATCACCGTGGTAATCCCGTCGATGGTAACCGAGGTTTCCGCGATATTGGTGGAGATCACCACCTTGATTTTACCCGGAGGGGGGGGATCAAAGACCCGTTCCTGCTCATCCTTGCCGAGCCTCCCGTAGAGGGGGACCAGATGCAGATACTTGCCCAGGAGGCCCGTCCCGAGCCGGGCCATGCATATCTTGATGATTTTTTCCCCGGAAAGAAAGATAAGGATGTCCCCCTCCCGTTTTTCACCGATAATCCGCTCGATGATCATCACGATTTTATCCAGGAGGACATCCTCGCTGCTGGGGCTGAAGAAATCGCCCTCCTTCCGGTAGCGGCCGTTCCGTTCCATGGGGATCACCGGAGGGAGGGGATCGTAGATGAGGGTGACGGGGTAGGTGACGGCGTCGATTTTCACTACCGGACACTCCCCAAAATACTCGGAAAAGACCTGGGTGTTGATGGTGGCCGAGGAAATAACCACCTTAAATTCCGGCCGGACTTCCAGCACCCGTTTTAAAAGGCCCAGGATAAAATCGATATTCAGGCTCCGCTCGTGGGCCTCGTCCACGACCAGGACGCCGTAC
>JAISOO010000051.1 GCA_031275595.1 Spirochaetaceae bacterium
AAGGTTGAGGGTCTCCCGGAAAAGGCCCCGGGCGATCCGCAGGCTTAGGCCGTTTTTTCGCCAGGGCCGGCCGGTCCCTCCGCCCCGGGCCTCGGGGAGGAGATCCTCATAATACTGGACGGAAAGGGTCCACCCATGGGGGTTCCAGTCTATCCCCGCCAGGGCCTTTAGGTTATGCATGGTAAGGGGATCATCCGCCTGCCCGCTGAGCAGGGCCGCGGCGCTTTCCCCGGCGGACCGGTCATAGCGGCCGCCGCCGGTCCAGGCCGTTTCCAGCCGCAGGAGGATCTCCCCCAGGGGAATACCGGCGTCGGCCCCCAGGGTAAGGGTCCTCCCGTATACCGGCGAAAGGGCAATCCCCGCCGCTTCTCCTTTGTCAGAGAGGATCAATTCTTTGCCCGCCTGGGGAACATCGTTCCAGCCGTAAAACCCGGCGAAGGAAAAATCCAGGGCGGAAGTATAAAAGGAAAGGCGGAGGCCGTATTCCCCATCGGCAATGGTCCTTGGAGGGGCCGCCGGGGAGACGGAGACCGGCAGGATACGGCCCCCCAGATCAACCGAAGGGGGGGAAGAAAAAATTCCGTACAGCGGATTTTGGGGATCCCCGGGCAGTTTTGCGGGGCTAAAGAGGGGAATCCACAGGGCATCCACCGCAAAGGCCGGGAAGGAGTACCGCAGCCTAAGACCGTCCACCGCGACGCGGCTTCCGGCAAAATCAAGCCCCGCATAGGCGGTCAAATTCTGGGGACAGACCACATCGGTAAGGATAATGCCGTCGGCCACACCCCAGGATAAAAGCTGCCTTCCCAGGCGGAGCTTAAAATCCCCGGCGCTCCAATCGACCCAGGCCTCCCCCGGGGAAAAGCCGGTACGGTCGCCGGGGCTTATGCCGTTATACTCGCCGGAAAGGGAGACAAAGGCCGCAGCCGCTCCGGCCCGGGCCGTGAGTTCCCCGGTAAAGGCGGAGCGGCCATCGCTTAGACCCGGGGTCCGGGAAAAGGGTACGGCATAGAGGGTCTCCACAGTCCCATGCAGGCCAAGATCCACCTCCGTGCCCAGGGGCAGGAGGGCGCCATTAAAAACAAGGATGGTAAAAACCCCTATCCACCCCGCGGGTTTCCTACCGGAGAGGCGGCTTTTCACCGTACATTCTCCCGTTCCAGGGAACTAACCTCGAAGAGGCTCTCGTCCAGGGGGACATTGAAGCGGATATCCCCCATTTCGATCACCGTGGAGTGTTTGTTCCGGACATTGGTCATCTCCATCTTTAGGGCCGTCCAGATACCGTCGATCTGCCGGATGCCGGATACCCTAAGCTCTTTAAGGAGCCGGTTCTGACGGTCATAATAATCCACCGCGTTGATGATATAGGAATCCCGGCGGACCCGGATAAGCCTCCTGCCGTAGGGGTCCCGGCTGTCCTTTGGCCGGGCCTCCACCACCCAGCAGGGCTCGCCATCGATCCGTTCCTCCCCCTGGAGGGTAAAGGTATCCTTGTTGAGGTTCCGGCTCCCCATGTCCTCGTAGGTAAAATCGGTTCCCATAAAATCGTCGTTTTTTCCGGAACCGCTGATGCGCCTGATCCGTTTCATCGCCGGAAGGTACAGCCAGATATCATCATCCCGATCATCATCGTAGGAAAAGGAGAGATAGCCCGTGCCCGCCACATCCCGGGGGCTCTTAAAAACCATGAGGATCTTTTCCGTGTCCCCGTAGTCTTTATAGTAATAGGCGACCTCCCTGACCCGGGGCGCGCCCCGGCCGCTTATCAGGGTCATGGTAAGGGTATATTGGGCGGTATCGCCGGTATACCGCCCATCAACCTGTTTCATAATATCGTAGCCCTCCTGCCCGGAGGTCTGGGCGGGGAGCCGGACTATCCCGGCGGATACCAACAGGAAGCAGGCGATGGTCACGATCTTTTTCACGGGTTTTTCTCCTTCCCCAGGGGTTTTAGTGTATATATGAGGAGCGGCGTAAGCAGATAATCCGCCAGCAGGGCCGCCGCCATGCCGGTTATGGCAAGGATTCCCAGGTGGCAAAGCATGGACACGGGGCTGAACGCATAGACCGTGAACATGGCGCAGAGGATCACTGTGGTCATCCCCAGGGTCTTGCCGATCTTCCGGAAGGAAATAAGAACCCCCTGCCGGTAAGAACCGGTCCGTTCCAATTCCAGCCGTATATGGGTAATAAAGTGGATGGTGTCGTCCACCGCAATACCTAAGAGCATGGGCATGACGGTCATGGTAAGCATATCCAGGGGGATTTTAAGGCAGCCCATGATCCCCCCGATGATGATAACCGGGGCAATGTTGGGGATCATGCCGATAAGGGCGGTCTTTATGCTGCCAAAAACCAGGGCCAGCAGAAGAAAGATGATGAGGAAGGAACCGGCAAAGGATTTTAATTCCCCAAACACCACCTTGTTGTTCATTTCCGCAAAACTGGCGATGATCCCCACCACCGCCACATCCCCCTGGGGGAACCAGGTCCGGGCAAGCCGTTCCGCGTCTTTGACGGTCCGGCTAATCCGGTTGCTGTCGTAGCCCGAAAGCTCCACCGTTACCTGGGCGGAGGAAAAATCCTCCGTGATCCGGTTAAAGAGATCCCCGCCGCCGGAAATTTCGTAGAGGAACAGCAGCTGGGCCAGCAGATCCGGATCATCGGGGATGGTATAAAAAGCGGGATCGTCCCCATTCAGGACCCGGTGCATCTCCTTGACGATTTCGGTAACCGAGAACACCCGGGGCTTGGACCCGGAAATTTTGGTCAGGTCCAGGTTCCCCAGGTCCCGGGAGAGGCGGTCCAGGTTCCGCATCTGTTCCGGGTCCTTGAAGGTCCCGGCCTCCGGCCCATCGAAGCTGATCATCACCGTGTAGGTGTAGAGGGAGCCTATTTTGGTTTTAAGGATCTCGTCGAGCCGGGCGATGTAGGGGATCTTCTTTCCCATCAAGGCAAAATAGTCCATATTCACGGTCATCCCGAATATGCCGGGAATAAAGAGGGCTATGACAATGAAGGAGATGATGATCACGGGAACACGCTTCCGTATCAGCCCCTCTCCCAGGCGGTAAAAGCGCCGGTCCAGCGGGGTCCCCGCTTCCTCCCCGGCGCCGCCCTCGGGAACCCGGGCGAAGGCCTCCGCCGGAACGTCTTTCCGGTCCCTGCCAAAGCTAAAGAGGACCGGCGTCAGGAGGATCACGTAGAGGTATACCGCAAAAACCGCCGCCGCGCTGGTAAGGTCCATCCAGCGCAGGGCGCCGATGCCGGTAAAGAAGAAGGAGATGAGGGAGGCGATGGTGGTGATTGCGGTAAAAAGGATGGGCCATCCCGTCTCCCCCACCGCGGCGATGAGGGCCTCCTTCCGCTTCCCCGACCGGCGAAACTCGAGCTTAAAGGCGTTTATAAGGTGTATGGCGTAGCCGATGGACAGGGCCATGGCAAGCAGGACCGGCAGGGTCATCATGTTGGAGTCCGCGGCGATCCCCAGGTGGGCCATGTACCCAAAGACCGAGCCGATGCCTCCGATGGTGGTCAGCGCCGGGATGATGATCCCCCGCAGGGACCGGGTAAAGAGGATGAGGCAGAGTATGACCACCACAAAACCGCCGATGATCCGCCTTTGGGTTTCCTCCATAATGACCATCCGTTCCTCGTATTCGGTATAGGCCATTCCCGAAGGTTTAAGGCTGTACTTTGGGTTCCGCCATTTGGGATCGGTGATAATATCCATGGCCGCCCTTCCCACGGAGTACATCTCCTGGATCTCGTTCTCCCCCTCGTAATTGTAGAGGCTAAGGATAAGCCAGGTTTCCCGGCGGTCATCGGAAACCAGCATATTGACCAGGGAATCCCTGGACATGAGGTAGTCCCTCTTCTGCTCCAATTCCGGGCCCGCCGGGGGGATCCCCTCTTCGAAGGGGCTGCGGACCTCGATACCCTCCCCGGAGCCCATGGCGATGGACAAATCCGTCAAAGACCGCAGTTCCCTGGCATAGGGCACCTTTTCCAGAAGTTCCGCCCCCAGATCCCGGATCATGGCAAGCACCTCGGGATCAAAAACATCCTCGGCCTCAACCAATACCATGACCGCGTCTTCATTCCCAAAGAGGGACTCAAAGCGGTTGGTATTAAGCTCTATGGCATCGTACTCATCAAACCAGTCGTCCATATTGTCGCTGGTACTCAGCTTAGGCAATCCCGCCAAACCAAGCATGGTCAGGACCGCCAAGCCGGCGAGAACGAAAAAATGGCCTGGGCAGAACATCAAAAAGCGGCCCGCCCAAAAACAGCACGCGAAACATTGAGCGTGTTTTGGGAATACCGGTAACACCTCCCCCGCGTAAGCGGGTTCTTTGGACCCCGGAAAAGGGAAACCCATAAGAAAAAGGGACCAGGTCCCGCTTGCCCCTGCGGGGCTTCGGTCAAGTGTCCGCTTTCTGATAACCCGCCCAAAAACAGCACGCGAACCGGTGAGCGTGTATTAGAATACCGGTAACACGGAGTGGGTCCCGGAGAAGGGAAACCCTTAAGGCAAAGGAAACAGGGCCCGCCCAGGCCGTCCCATCTTTCTCCAATCGTGGAATTACCGGCCTTCCCTTACACGGGGAAAGAGGGGGTTTCCCGCAGAATACGGGCGCCATCGGCGGATTATAGGCAAAAGTAAATGCTTTTACCCCGCGAAAACCCTCTGAAATACGCTGCGGGGGTCTTGACGGATCAAGATCTTTTCTATATAAGTTTGATTATATCCGATGGGCCGCTAGCTCAGCTGGTAGAGCAGCAGACTCTTAATCTGCGGGTCGAAGGTTCGATCCCTTCGCGGCTCAAAGTTGTAAGTCCTTATCCTGTAAGGAATTAGCAAACAGGTCTTTACCACCGGAAGAACCGGCGTAAAGGCTCCTTATCAAAAACTGGGAATTTTAGTGAGAAAAATTCCCAAAAGGAGCTTCTATGCGCCGGGATTTTTATTTACACACCCGTCATCATGGCAT
>JAISOO010000115.1 GCA_031275595.1 Spirochaetaceae bacterium
CATTGCCGGGTATACCTGGAATCTTCAATACCTGGGCGCCCCGGAACCATTCGCCGGCCTGGACGCCGATGGCTTTACCGCCGCGGCGGCAGTCCAATTCGCCGGCCCGCCGTCTTTGGCCCCCCGGATCATGGGGGGAGGGAATTCGGTAAGTTATACCAACCAGGATGACGGCGTCTGGCGTTTTACGGTTTCCGCCATTGATGAGGTGGGGAATATCGGCCCCCCGTCGAGTGTTTTTTTCAGAACCGATAAATATATCCCCCATACGTATATCACCTATGTGGATTCATCCCAGGATGAACAGGGACTGCTTTCGGTCAGGATGATAGGCCGCGGCTTTTCCAATGGCGGGAATGTCCAGCAGGTCTTCCTGGATAAAGACGGGCTGCCCCCCTATGACCGGGAGTTTTCCTTAACCCGGGGAGATTTCCGGGTTCTTTCGGACCGGGAAATAGCGGGACTCCGGGTGGAGGACATGGAAGAAGGGATGTACCGTCTGGGCCTGGTACACCCCCTCCGGGGCCTGTATATCACCGATCCCATTGTGGGGGTGGATAAAACCGGAACCGTTAAATTCGGGGATTATTCCCGGATATGGGAGCCTTCCTGGCTCGTCCGGCAGGGACGTTTTGTAGACTTTAGTCTGCTTTTTATTATCGTGATCATTGTTTTCTGCGCCATTGGATTTATCGCCTCCATCCGGGGCATAGGAAATGCCATCGCCGAAGGCGCGGCGGTAAAGATAGAAGCGGCTGCCCTTATTACAGGAGATTTTATGCCATCGGAAAAGAAAAAACGGCTGGTGAGAATAAAAAAGCGGGGAGGCGGCCTGCGGTTGAAACTTGCCTCCTTTACGATAGTGTTGGTCCTGCTGGTGGTCATCATGGTTTCCGCGCCCTTGTATCTTATGATGACCCGGACCCAGCGGGAAACCCTGCTTCAGGGCCTTTGGGACCGTTCCGCCGTATTGCTGGAGGGACTGGCCACCAGCGCCCGGGCCTATCTGCCTTCGGGGATAGTCCTGGAGTTAGGGTTCCTCCCCGCCCAAAGCGCGGCTGTTCCCGAGGCCCGCTACGTTACCATTACCGGTTACAGTACCGGTTCCACCATCTACGGGGACCATGTATGGGCCACCAATGACCCGGATATCCTTTCAAAAATCGATACCGCCGAAATGGTCCCCGGCGTTTCCCGCCTTACCGACGTGCTTTCCCCCCGGCTTGAGGAAATCAGCGGGGAACTCAACGACCGGGCCCGGGCCGAGGTGGGGGATATTTCCCGGACCATCACCGAGTTGACCCGGGAAGGCGTGTCCATCGCCACCCGGCTTGATCAGGCCAGCCGGCAGCGGCTGGCGGATATTCAGGTTACCACCCGGTCCCTGGAGGCCCGGCTGACCGAAAGCCTCTCCAATATTGCCCGGCAAATCGGTTCCGAGCCGGCCTTCTCCACGGAAATTCTGTCCCCGGATAACGATACCTACATCTTCTTCAAACCCGTTATGTACCGCCAGGGGGCGGATGACAACTATTTCCGGGGCCTTATCCGGGTGGAAGTGTCCATCGCCTCAATCGCCGCCCAGATCGCCGAAGGCCAGAGGAATCTGCTCTGGGTAATCCTTATCGTCGCGCTCACGGCGCTTACCATGGGAACCATCGGCGCTTTGATCTTTTCATCCCTGATCATCCGGCCCATCAGAAAACTGGTGGGCCATGTGGAACGGATTCGGGATACGGAGGATAAGGCCAAACTGGAGGGAATGGATATTGCCATCCAGTCCCATGATGAAATCGCCGTGTTGGGCAATACCATCAATGATATGACCCATGGTTTGGTAAAGGCCGCTTTGGCCTCCCAGGACCTCTCCATCGGGAAGGAAATCCAGAAAAAGTTCATCCCCCTGGAATTGGACCGGGAGGGAAACAAACTTACTTCCGGTTATAAAGACACCAAAAACGCCCACTTCTTTGGATACTACGAAGGGGCCAAGGGGGTGTCGGGGGACTACTTCGACTATCAGGACCTGGACGGCCGGTACTACGCGATCATCAAATGCGACGTGGCGGGAAAAGGAATTCCCGCGGCCCTTATTATGATCCAGGTGGCCACCATGTTCCTCAATTACTTCAAGCAGTGGAAACCCACCGCTAAGGGGATGCACATTGAAGAAGTGGTATACCAGATCAACGACTTTATCGAAACCCTGGGATTCAAGGGCCGGTTCGCCGCCTTTACCCTCTGCCTTTTTGATTCCCAGACCGGGATCGTCCGGTTCTGCAACGCCGGGGACAATATCATCCACCTCTTTGACGCTTCGGAAGGCCGGGTTAAAACCATGACCCTTCCGGAAACCCCGGCCACCGGGGTTCTGCCCAATTTCCTGGTGGAATCCAAGGGGGGCTATACGGTGCAGACCATGACCATCGATCACGGCGATATCCTCCTCCTCTACACCGACGGTATTGAGGAGGCGAAACGTAAATTCCGGGACGGGGAATTTAAGGAAATCCTCTGTACCGAAGGGGGCGCCCCCAACGACACCCCCCACGGAAACCATGTGGTAGGCCAGGGGGACGAGGAAATGGGGCCCGACCGGGTCCAGGGGATCATCAACGCGGTAATGAACAAAGATGAGTATACCCTTTACAAGTACCATAATCCCGAAGGGGAAGTGGAACTGAAATTCGATTTTTCCGACTGCGACGGCAAAGTGGAGGAAGTTATCATGGCCCTGGTATCGGTGGAGAAAATGTTCCGCTGCTATAAGGACCCCAAGGCCGATGATGACGCCCGGGTGCTGGTTGATAAAAAAGTTGATGATTTCCTGAAAACCCACTTCCTCCAGTACCGGAATTATTGTTCTTATACCCGGGAATACCCTGGAAGCGATGCGTATATGTATTATACTCATGTCAGGGAAGATGATCAGTACGATGACTTAACCATTTTAGGAATCAAGAGGAAATAGGGGGATAATATGGCGTTTAGCGACCGAATGAGGGAAATACTCGATCAGGGGGCTTTGGTTTCCAAGGACCTTCTGGTCAAGGCCGGGGGAAAAGCCCAGGATCTAGGTGAAAAGTCCAAAAAGCTGGTAAACAAAGCGGGAGCCAAAGCCCAAAATCTGGGGGAGCAGGGGGTTCTGCTGCTGGAAATTAAGCAGCTTGAAAGCCAGGCCCAAAAGCTCGTGGGACGCCTGGGAACCGAAGCGTACCGCGCCTTTGTCGAAAAAGGCGCCAAAAGCATCTCCGTCGATACCCCGGCGGTTAAGACCATCCTCGCTGAATTGGCGTCGGTTCGGGACGTTCTGGAAAAAAAAGAGACGGAGCTCCGGGGCAAAAAGGCAAAAAACACCCCGAGAATATAAAAGCATAAATACCGGCGCCGCCCGGCGTCCAATGAACCGCTTTTGAGGATTTGCCGGTTAAAATTCGGAATGACCGAAAAGGGCTTGCGGGGGCTTGCAATTTTTTTTTCAAAGCAGTATATTAAAAGAACCTGATAACGGGTTTGCTTTTTGTTACGTTTTACCGCTTGTTTTTCGGAACGCCGTGGGCTTGCAGGTTCAGGGTGTTTAATGAAATTTGCTTCAAAAACAGCGCGACGAAGCCTCCGAAACGGTTTTTCAGCCGGCGGGGAAGATTTTCGTTAAAAAAGCGGCGGAGGGCTTGACAAAGTCCTGGCGGATAGAGTAGTTTCTAAAAACTTGCCCCAAAGAGCTTCGGCTCCGGGGGCGGATACGGCGGGCCGCGGAGCGGTTTGCCGGTGCGGGGGACCGGAAG